>CALMBE010000495.1 GCA_937860165.1 uncultured Planctomycetaceae bacterium | reverse complement strand
TAACCAGTTGCGTCGGACCTCAAAAACGTCTCACCGTAGGCCGCGCACAGTATAATTCTCGAAAAACTGATCGGCTGTTACGGGAACCAGTAAAATCTTAAGCTGATAAACTGGAGTATTTGCGGATTATGTGCCGATAAAGGTTTCTGGATAAAGTCGTTGATTTTATCCGGCCCGCAATGGATGCGTGTCATGTCGTGCTCCCCCGCGGAAAAGTGTCGAGCAGTCGAAGCTCTGCACTAGCCGGTTGACTAACGATCGAGTTTGCCATTTGGCATCTCGACGAGCGACTTGCCATGACCCTTGCTCCCCATTACCTGCTGTTCACTGAAGCGGGTTGTTCCTTGATTGGCGACCGCTATTGGCGGTTTGCGTTACTGGACGTCGAGTCGAACAAGCGGACCATCGTCTCGGATATGGAGCCCGAAGCCCAGGGAGAGCGCCTGGAGCTTCTGGCGGTGGTGCGTGGACTCGAATCTCTCAATGGCCCGGCGAAGGTGACCCTCGTCACCAAGAGCCGATACGTGAGCCGGGGAATAAAAAATGGGCTCATGGAATGGCGGGCCAATGACTGGCAGTGGGAAAGATTTGGCCGTCAAGTTGCTGTGAAGGATTGCGATCTGTGGCAACGCGTGGACCGGGCCATGCTTTTTCACCAAGTTGTCTGCCAGGCTTGGCAATTCGAAGCGGAAGAAGAGATCGTCGAGGCCCCCGCAGCAGTTCCGAAGCCGCTGGCGACTCCCAAATCTAAGGGAACTCGGTACCGCTTAGACACAGCCCATCGCCCTCGGACGCTCAGGCGTTACTGCACAGATTTGGCCAACCGGGCTACGCGGTGGAGCGAATCGTCCCAAAAATTGGGCAGGCAGGTCGGTCACCCTCTTCCGGGTGCGGTGTAAATCGCCCTAAAAAGGCGATTTAACCCGCTTCGTCAAGGAATATTAGTGGTTAACTGGGGAAAATAGGCAGTCGAGCGAATCGGTTTTAAGTACAACAGAATCTTAGGGGAAGGACATCTCAGGTGCGAACTCAAGTCGATCTCGGTGCCATAGCGCCGGTAGTTCATGGATATCATTCGAATCCGTTTGAAGTGTTGGGACCTCACGAAATCGAGGACAACGGTCGTCGAGCGCTGGCGGTGCGCGCTTATTTACCCGAATCGCAGCAAGTATGGTTGGTTGACCAACAACATGGAATGTCCCAACCGATGCGGCGAATCCACCCGGCGGGGTTGTTCGAGGCGATTTGTAGCCCAGAGGTTTACAATCGGCAGGCAGGACGCACCTATCAGTTTTGCAGCGTGAATCAGTCAGGTGAACAGACAACTATGCACGACCCTTACTCGTTTCCAGCACTACTCACGGACTACGACCTCCACCTCTTGGGTGAGGGGCACCACTGGGAAAGTTATCTCCGCCTAGGTGCCCATTGTCGTGAGATTCATGGTATCCCTGGGGTAAATTTTGCCGTGTGGGCCCCGAATGCCGAGAGCATCGGTGTGATTGGCGATTTCAATGGCTGGGATCGCCGTAAGCACGCGATGCGGAAGCATGTCCCTTCGGGGATTTGGGAATTGTTCATTCCCGAATTAAAGTTGGGAGCCCAGTACAAATTTTCCGTGAAGTTGCCCGGTGGGGCGGTTGTCGAGAAGTGCGATCCTTATGCTTTCGCCGCCGAGGTTCCCCCACGCACGGCCAACATTGTTGCGGATCTCGAAGCGTACCAATGGAATGATCAACAGTGGCTCTCGGAGCGTCCGGCGCGGAATGCCCTCACTGCCCCGATGTCGATTTACGAAGTCCATCTGGGGAGTTGGCAACGGAATAATGACGGCGGCTGCCCGTGGCTCAACTATCGAGACTTGGCCCATCGCTTAGTCGCGTACTGCGAAAAGATGGGATACACGCATATCGAATTGATGCCGGTGAGCGAACATCCTTTTACAGGGAGCTGGGGTTATCAGACCGTGGGTTACTTTGCGGTGACGAGCCGTTACGGGAGCCCCGAGGACTTTCAATATTTCGTCGACCACTGCCACCAGCACAATATCGGTGTGCTGATCGACTGGGTTCCCGCGCATTTCCCCAAGGATTCGCACGGGCTCGATTATTTCGACGGCACCGCCCTCTATGAACATGCCGACCCCAAACAGGGCGAGCACCCCGACTGGGGCACGAAGATTTTTAACTACGGGCGCAACGAAGTCCGGAATTTCCTCATTTCCAACGCCTTGTTCTGGCTCGACAAGTATCACATCGATGGATTACGAGTCGATGCGGTCGCGTCGATGCTCTATCTCGATTACTCGCGTGAAGAAGGAGAGTGGATTCCCAACCAATTCGGCGGCAGGGAGAACCTCGAAGCGATTTCCTTCCTCAAGGAATTCAACGAGCAGGTCCACCTCCAGTATCCGGGCGTGTTGACTGTGGCCGAAGAATCGACCGCTTGGGGAGGGGTCTCGCGTCCCACGTATTTGGGCGGCTTGGGTTTCAGCATGAAGTGGAACATGGGCTGGATGAACGACACGCTGCGCTACATGCGGCACGAATCGATTCACCGGGGTTACCACCACGACGAACTCACGTTTTCATTGATTTATGCCTTCACGGAAAACTTTGTCCTCCCCTTTTCGCACGACGAAGTTGTCCACGGCAAGGGCTCGATGCTGGACCAAATGCCGGGAGACCTGTGGCAGCGATTCGCTAATTTGCGTCTGCTGTACGCCTATCAGTGGACCCATCCCGGGAAAAAGTTGACCTTCATGGGTGCCGAGATCGCCCAGTGGAATGAGTGGAATTACGAAGCCGACCTCCAGTGGGATCTGCTGCAATGGGAAAGCCACCAGGGCATCCAGCGGCTCGTGGCCGACCTGAATCACCTCTACCGTCGAGAACCCGCCCTGCACCAAGATTTTGAACACACGGGATTCGAGTGGGTCGATTGCCACAATCACAACGACAGCGTGCTCGTGTTCCTGCGTCGCGGGGCCAATCCGGCCGACTTTGTGTTGGTGGCCTGCAACTTCACCCCGGTGGTGCGAACCAACTACCGAATTGGCGTGCCCAATGGTGGTTTCTATGCGGAGATATTCAATTCCGATTCGCAACACTATGCCGGCTCTAACGTCGGGAATTTTCCGGGCTTGCTGGCCGAGGAAAGCGAGAGTCACGGTCGCCCGTATTCCGTGCTGATGACCCTGCCACCGCTGTCCGTGGTGGTGTTCAAACCCCAGCAGTAGGATGCGAGTGTTGAAGAAAGGCGCGAGTTTCGTGTTTCGGGTTCTTCGGGGATTATAGTGGGTAAATTCTTGCGGCTGGTTTACAGTGGTACGGTTCTGGTGGATGCAATTCGCATTTATCCCAACGGGATTTCATCACCGTAGCCCAGGGTTGTCGCCGTGGCGACTACCCTGGGTAGGCGATGCCAAAATTCCTGTTGGCCGAGCGACAAACGATGTGTACCCACGGCACTCAACCGAGGCCGAAATACTCCGAGGTCGACTGCGGAGTGTTTCGTCCTCGAATGTACGCCGCCGGAACACGACGCCCACACCTCGGACGAATGTTTCGTTATTTGCTTTACCCAGGGTAGGTCGCAATAACGACCAACCCTGGGCTGAATGATAAAATCCCTTC
>CALMBE010000494.1 GCA_937860165.1 uncultured Planctomycetaceae bacterium | reverse complement strand
GGCGAGCGGCAGCTAGAGAACTACCGGAATTGCTCTTTGTGAAAACGCTGAAAACAGTCAGGTTATTGTGATTGGCTTGATTCACGTGTTTTCACTGGAGAGGGTGGTCATGGATGACCTGACGAATGAATTATTGGCCTCGGCAGCCAGGCGGCTGAAGGGCAACCAGCGGCGAGAGTTTCAGGCAGAGGTTTGTACGAAACTCTGTAATGGCAGTCCCCGCAAGGCGGAACAACATTTTGGCTGGGGGAGGGGATCTGTCGCCAAAGGGTTGCGCCAGCAGGCGGGTGAAATTGAAGACGTCGAGCCTACTTTGCGTCGCGGACGGCAGCGCAGCGAGGAAGCGAACCCTCAACTGGCGATCGACATTCGATGGATTGTCGAACCCCATACGCAGTCCGATCCCGAATTGAAGTCGTCGCGGCAATACACGAACCTGTCGGCTGGCGAAGTGCGGCAAGAACTGTTGGAGAAAGGTTACTCGGAAGAGGAGCTTCCCAGCGAACGCACTCTCCGCGACATTCTCAATCGCCTGAACTATCGGCTCAAGCGAATCCAAAAAGGCAAGCCTCTGAAGAAGACGAAAGACACCGATGCGATCTTCGACAATCTGCAGGCGGTGCATGAGGAGGCGAAAGACGACCCGGAGACCTTGGAAATATCGGTGGATACCAAAGCGAAAGTCAGTCTCGGCGAGTACGCCTTGGGGGGGAAAAACCAGAACCGACAGCCAAGGTAACGTCACCAAGGGTTGGGATCACGATCCGCCGGCAAAAGAGAAACTCGTGCCGTTGGGCGTGCTGATGCTGGCCACGGGCGTTTTGACCCTCTTGTTCGGCACCGCGGAGACGAGCGACTTTTGGGGCGACTGCCTACGCGTGTGGTGGAAGTCGGTTCGCTCGCAATGCCGCAAGGTTCGGCGTTTGGTCATTTATCTGGACAACGGGCCGAAGAATTCCGGCTCGCGGACTCAGTTTCTCAAACGCATAATCGAGTTTGCCGACTGGTCCGGGCTGGAAATTCGCTTGGTTTACTATCCGCCCTATCACAGCAAGTACAATCCGATCGAACGCTGCTGGTCGTCGTTGCAGAAGAAGTGGAACGGCGTGTTGCTCACCTGTTGGAATGTGGTGCAAGCCTGTGCGTTACGCATGCACTGGAAGGGCCAACACCCAGTCGTCGCGCGAGTCGACGGAGAATATCCGACGGGGGTCATCGTACCCAAGAAAGAAATGAAGCGACTTTCCGTCCGACTTGAACGGTCTCAATCGCTCCCCAAATACGACATCACCATCAAGCCAAAACGACCTCGCGGCAGGTAAAATACCATCTGCCGCTCGCCTTATCAAAGGCCACGCCCAGAGCCGAAGCTCCCACGCTCGGATTGACGCCTGACATCGAGCCGCCAAAAATGTTGCCGGATGCTTCGACAAGGCCAGGATTGCCAACGCTGTTGAAGTCAAAGTCGTACGTATTTCCATTACCACGACGGTTAATCAGCATATAGTCGGCTGCGAAACCGGCGTCGAACGTGAAGCCAGCGTACTTGTTCGCCCAGTTGTCATTGCCCGGGTTGTTGCCGCCACTGCCAAAGGGAAGCGTGATGACGTTTTCACCACCGGCAACCGAATCGATGAAAATGTTCAACTTGTTGAAATTGCCTTCCAAGTTGCCGGTCAACGTCACGTACAAAACACCTCCTTGAACCTGACCCCAAGCGGCATCCAGCTCGCTAAAGTTATCGCCAAACCCGGTGTCCACGGTTTGCGTGGCAACAAGGCTGTAGCCATCGCCGGCAATGCTGCCGTCAAGGGTTACGGCCGATACGGGAGCAGCCATCGCACACGCAATAGCCAAACAAAGTAGTCGTCTCATTAGTCCACCTCCAGGGTTTTACCAAAAACAACAAAACAAAGAAAAAAATGAAGCTTCACAAGGTCGTAGGGCACTCGCGTGCCAAATCGACCCTGTGTCACCCCTCCGATTACTGCCTCTCTCACGTCCTAAGTTCACAATCAAGTTTTTCGCGGACCAGTCCATTTCGAGTAGGAATTAAGATTCGGGGTCGGGGACGACCCGGCTCACTCGTCGGGGACGACCCGGCTCACAACACATTCGATAAGTTATTGAATCCATCTAAAATAGTTCGACACCACTCCGCTGTTTGCGGAGGGGATCAGAGTCACATTAACGGCAGACCGTACCAATAGGTATCCTAATCGAAAATGGGGAAAAATCCATCTTCTGGGCGATTTTTGCGGGAATTGCTGGCTCCTCTGTGGTGCGACGCAGCGCCAGGGGAACCTCTAATTGCCCCCGTTCCACCGTTACCGCACGAAAGTTGGTCCCCAGGCGGACTTCGTCCACGGAATGGTTCTTGTTCCCTAGGAAATTTGCCAAGCTAATCCGGTCGAAAGCAAAGTTGCCTGATAGCTTCGCTGCGATCTGACATCGACTCTCATCCTCGAGAGAAACCGGGTTGCGATAGACGGTCACCCTGTCGAGGTTGTCGATACCAAAATCGATCCGTACGACAAAAAAGTTAATGCCGGTGTTTTCTGGGCCCAGCAACTTGCATTTGTCACCAACAATGTTGTTGAAATTGGAGGTCACGCCGTAACCACTTTTTTCAGCACCATTCCCGATACAAAGGACCCGGTTAAAGTTGCCGTCACCGCGATGCATTTCAAAACCATAGAAATTGTCATCGGCCTGCGAGGCTTGAGAGACTTGTTGGAGGAAACTGACATACACGGACTTATTTTCTCGGCCAATGAGCCGCAGGCCATCTTGGTTTTCGATCAAACTAGCGGCATCGAACACTCCGCCGATACTGGTACTCAAGGTACGACGGATGCGATTTTCCTGGCCCGTAAGGCTGGCATGGTTCCCCAAGGAAAGGACTCCATGTCCCGAGAGACTGCCACCTCCCACGCTATTGGTTTGGGCCACTCCCGAGGCAATGGATTCGTTGTCGGCCTCGATATCGGCCCAAGGCCCCGCCCAGCCGAAACCACCATTTTGCCAAGCTAATGGACCTACAGGGTAATCGAACTCCTCGACGGCCAACAATCCCCCACCGGGTCCCATAGTGGATGCCAAGGAACGGACAAAACCACTGGGATTGGCGGAGATGAGGGTGACTTCGGCAGTTTGATGTGAAAACCGCGCGGCGTTGTGATCTTCCAAATCGACACGGCGAACCGCGCGACCTTGTTCGTCCAGGAGCATGGGACGGACCGAACCCCCAAAGACATGGACTTCAGCAAGTCCATCGGAACCGGCAATCAGGCCAAACTGAGTGCCTGGACCTTGAATTGAAAACCCCGGGGAACTGACGGAAAACTCGGTGCTGTCGGGAGGAACCGAGGCCGACATGCGGCCAGCCAGGAGTTGGGCACTTTCAGCACTGGGGACTCTGAACTTAGCGGGCCCTTCGAGCACAACCCGGGCACCACTTGCGAAAGTAACTTCAACCACACCCGTGGCGACATCGAGCACTTGCCCACTCAGCAAAGAACTTCCGTAGCCCAACGCAACACAATCCGCACCCCACAGGCAATTTCGCGTACCCGAGATCCGAGCGATCACAGGCCCCAGCACTGCCCGAGCTTGAACAGCTTGGTCCTTTGGCAATCTGGCTCCCTCGGTGGCAGTTTTGTAAGTCAAAACCGAGGAACCAAGTGCCACCGCGGCAAGAGTAGCGGCCAACGTGAAAAGTTTGCGAAAATCCCTTTTCCGAGGGGGCGCGCCACCAGCCAGGCGAATCGCCGAATCTGATTCACTCCCAACCTGGGATTTTGTAGCCTGGGAAGCTGTAGCCTGATCGGTATTGAGAAACAGTGAGCAGAGGCGGGCTTCGATGCAGATGTGGTTGAGATATTCCTGGCGGGCTACGCTGTCCGACTCCAAACGCGCATTGAGCTCCAACATCTGCTCGCTGCTGATTGAAGAATCGCAGAAATCGTCAATTAAGCGGTGGAGCTTGACGGCCTGCGAGTCGATATTTTGCTGTTCGTGCGACATGATTTCTCAAAGTTCCGTGATCTCTAGGCCCGCGATCCCACCCGTCGATCCACACACAGACGCAGGCCCTTGCGAATTCTTTGGAGGGCCTTGTAAACCGTATTGACTGACATGCCAAGTTGCTCGGCGGCTAACTTAAAAGACCGATTCAACTCGCTATAACACAACGCAACCAACCGACGATCCGAGTCGGTCAATTCATCCAAGCACTTATGCAAGGCCATGCTTCGTTCTTCGAGAAGCGAAAAACTCTCGACGGACTCCTCGGCAAGTAAGCGAATGGCCTTGTCGGAGAGCTGCGCCGCTTGGCGACCCTTGCGGGCCCGAAACTGCATCACCCGATGTTTGGCGATCACGCTCACCCACTTGCGAAAGTCCGACTTGAGATCGAACACTTCGTACTCTCGCCAGAGCACTACGCAAACTTCCTGAAAAAGCTCCTCCGCGTCGGCCGCATTGCCCAGCAACGCCATCAAGTAGCCGTACAACCAGCGGTCGTTGCTGGCAAAAAGCCGAGCGAATTCCTCGCGTTGATCGTAATCAGCCATTTCACACTTCCGCGGACAAACGAGGCAAACACCTCTCATCAATAGGAGCCTGACCAGAGCGAACTTTGGTATTGGAAAAGTCGAAGAAATACTTTTTTTGTGCCTTGGCCACTGAGAAATTTGCTTTAACTTCTTTACAGAAAACACGTTACGAACAACTTGCGACCTTCAATTCCCGGGAAAATTTCTTTCTCCAGGGAAAAACCTCTCAGAATATTTGGTCGCCGCGATACCAATTCTTGCTCTAGCTCGGCTTATGTCTAGGGAAGATCCATCCCGTGTTCCATTCCAGACCTGAATTGTTACCGTTTGAGACCTAGACATGAGCTCCTTGCATTGGCCCCCTACTCGACTTTTTCTGTTGGCCGTGGCCACTTTTCTAGCGGGGGAACATCACACCTCGGCAGAAGTGCTTACGGTGAGTTCTCCGAGCAGCATACTTAAGGTGTCGGTCACCATCGATGCGGAACGGCTCACGTATCAAATCTCGCGTTTTGGGGAGTCGGTCATCGACTCGTCGAGGTTGGGGCTGGTCTTGAAAGAGGCTTCCTACGCGCGGAATTTCAAGGTCCTCGACAGCGCGACCCGCGAAGTCGACGAAACCTGGGAACTCCCCTGGGGCGAAGAAAAAAATGTCCGGAATCGGTTCAATGAGCTGCGGATCGAATTGCAGGAAGTCTCGCCGAGTGGCAAACTCTTGACTCTCGTGTTCCGAGTCTTTGACGATGGCATCGGTTTTCGTTACGAGATTCCCGCACAACCTGGGTTGGCATCCTTCGAGATTCTGGATGAGCTCACGGAGTTCCAGTTTCCGGCGGATCACGAGGCCTGGTGGATCGGAGCATTTCTGCCCGATCGCTATGAATACCTCTACAGCAACACCCCCATCAGTGCGGTGGACACGGTGCAAACTCCTGTCACCTTGGAAACCAAGAATGGGTTGTGTCTGAGCATCCACGAAGCTGCTCTCATCGACTACCCCAGCATGGCACTGGAGAGAAAAGGCCTGCATGGTCTCAAGGCCGACTTGTACCCTTGGTCCGACGGTAGCAAGGTGAAGGGAAAGGCCCCGTTGAAATCGCCTTGGCGGACAATTCAAATCGCCGATACTCCCGCAGGATTGATTGATTCCCAGTTAATTCTCAATCTCAATGAGCCTTGCAAGATTGAAGACACCAGTTGGATCAAGCCCGGCAAATATGTCGGTGTGTGGTGGGAGATGCACTTGGCCCAGAGCACTTGGGAGTCCGGGGCGAAGCATGGTGCGAACACCAAGAATGTGAAGCGCTACATCGACTTCGCCGCGAAGCATGGCCTGGATGGAGTCTTGGTCGAAGGGTGGAATGTTGGCTGGGACGGCAATTGGTACGACAATGGTGATCGCTTCCGCTTTGCCGAGCCTTATCCGGACTTTGATATCGAGGAACTCACGCGCTATGGCAAGGAAAAAAATGTACGGATCATCGGGCACCACGAAACGGGTGGGGGAATTCTCAATTACGAGAACCAACTGACTGAGGCATTTCAGTTTGCCGAGGATCACAACATTCGAGCCGTAAAATCTGGCTACGTCGGTCAAGGCCAGTGTATTCGGCGAATCGATGAAGCCGGCCAGCCGCAACTGGAATGGCATCACGGGCAATTCATGGTGCGGCATTACCAAAAGGTGACCGAGGAGGCTGCCCGGCACCATGTCGCGCTCTGTGTGCATGAATCGATCAAGGATACCGGACTGCGGCGAACTTATCCCAATCTGATGACGCGCGAATCGGCCCGGGGACAAGAATACAACGCCTGGGCTGGGGAAGGAAGCAACCCCCCCGATCATTTGGTGACACTCCCGTTCACGCGGATGCTCTCGGGGCCGATGGATTACACTCCTGGGATATTCGGGCTAGAGTTCAAGGAATATCGACCCAACAATCGGATCAATGCAACCATCGTAAACCAAATGGCACTCTATGTGGTGTTGTACAGTCCACTCCAAATGGCTGCCGACTTGCCGGAAAACTATGAAAAGCGGCTCGATCTGTTTCAGTTCATCGAAGATGTCCCCGCAGATTGGCAGGACACGCGGGTCTTGAATGCGAGCATCGGCGATTACGTGACGATTGCGCGTCAAGATCGCCACAGCGAAGATTGGTACCTGGGGAGCATCACCGACGAACAAGGTCGAGTCCTGGAAGCGCCGCTGTCGTTTCTCTCTCCCGGCAAAAAGTATACGGCGACTATCTACCGCGATGGCGACATGGCCGATTGGAAAACCCGCCCCTATGATGCGGTGATCGAAGACAAAGTGGTGGATAGCTCCACGACCCTAAAAATCCGCCTCGCACCCGGCGGAGGTCAAGCGATTCGATTTCATGCCCAGTAGGTAGGCATTTTTTAACGCAAGATGCCTGGAAAATCAAACTTTCTAACAGGCACTTCGCGGCCCGATAAAGCTCACCCTAGCCGGACCAACACATTGGTCCGGGAATCCCGGAGGCAAGTGTGCCTCCGGCTAGGCCATGCCTGACACCTGAGTTGTGAAACGCACTAGCCCGGATTTCTCACCACGAATGAGACAAATAGCACGAATCTTTTAGATGGTCTGTACTTGTATCTCTAGACAAGTCACCATGAAAAACAGTTGGTTGCGAAACCGGACTTCTCGATTGCGGAACAACTGCGAATATTCGTGGGATTCGTAGGATTCGTGGTTACTGTATGGCGAGAAAAGCGGTCTAGTGCTTGTAAATCTTGTGCTGCGGCCGGCCGGAAAGAATCTGCTCTTTGCCCCAACTTGTGACATCCTTGAAGGCTTGGCTGTGAATGAAATCAGTAAAGGCTTGCTCGTCTGACCATTCACTGGTGATCAGGTAAGAAGCATTGTCGGAGACGTCTTTCCATAGATTGGAATTGCTGTGACCCGCGGCAGCTTCGAGTGCTTGGATGACGTGGGCAAACTTCTCTTCAAAGTCCGCTTGCTTTCCTTCAATGACGTGATAATTCATACCGACTGTAATCATAGTGCTTAGATTTCCAATTCTGAATAGTTGTAACTTCTCTGAGACCGGGAACAAAACTTGGACTGCATCATCGACGATGTCGAGAGACATTGCAACCATTCAGGGATGATTACCAGGGCCGATGAGTAATCTCAAGATGAGGGTGCCATGGCCACGGTGGTACTCCGCTGTGGCCATGTTTTCTCGACTATTCACATGCTCACGCTGGAGTACCAGCGTGAGCATGGCACCCCAAAAAGATTCATTGGTCGATCCCAGGATGATTGCTCGAAATGCGCATTTAACGATGCCCGAGCAGCCAAAAGGTTCTCATGCTCCCCTTGCCCTTGACCTCGAGCATCCCACGTTCTTCGATCACAAAGTCGCCATCGAGCAATGCGGCCGCCTGTTCGGAGAGTTGGATTCGCCCCGGGAGGCCACTCGATTCCATGCGGCTGGCGGTGTTCACCGTGTCGCCCCAGACATCGTAAGCAAATTTTTTGATGCCGATGACTCCCGCCACGGCTGGGCCGGTGTGGATGCCAATACGGATGCTAACCGGCTGCCCCGTGACTAGGTTGCAATTAGCTACCACATCGAGCATCTCGAGGGCCATGGCCCCGGTCACGTGCCCGGGGCCGACCAGGTCGTAGATCATGGCCCGGCGCACGGTCATGTCGATCACCCAACCGAACCCGGCGACCGCCATGTAGGCGTAGAGGACGGCGATCGGAAGCCGATCGGCGGCAGCCAGGGCGGCCACGCCCACGGTCAAGGGGCACAGCACCACGAACTGGCCGAACAGCACCTTGCGAGCCTTGTCGTCCTTCGACAGGTCGACCTTGCCCTGCACCTCCTTGGCGACCTCGACGCCGCGCTTGACCGCCGGCCGGGCCTGCATGCGTTCGAACCAAGCCTCGAGATGGGGGAAATCGCCGAGCTTCTGCCCTTGCCGCTGCCACGGCCGCACCCAGGGAAAGCTCATCATGTCGGCGATCGAGTACTTGTCGGCGATGTAGTCGCGCCCCTCGAGACGGCGGTCGAGCACGCCAAAGAGGCGGTTGACCTCGTCGGTGTAGCGCTTGATCGCGTAGGGCAGTGTCTCGGGCGCGTAGTGGCGGAAGTGGTGG
>CALMBE010000493.1 GCA_937860165.1 uncultured Planctomycetaceae bacterium | reverse complement strand
ACAAGCGTCGGCAATCTGCGGTTGTGAGTTTCTACGACTTCCGAAACTTACGCAGGCGATTACAACTCAATTTGATCCACAACAGATTGCCAATTACGCTCACACCTTATGCACAATGCCACGACTGCCGTGCCGCGGGGTGAGTTGCGAAGATAGTCGCTTCTCGAATCAGGTTGAAAGAATTTCTATGACGACCAGGCCCCCACTGGTTGGCCTTGTGCTGGCCCTATCACTCGGCATTGCTGTTCTATTTATTTCCTCTAGCGGCGCCGCAGAGAACTACTTCGCGCATACTTTCGAGCGCCGTCAACTCACGGACAAGTTTACCTGCGAGGGTGCTACCGCCGGAGAAATCAATCGAGACGGGCACCAAGATTTGGTCGCGGGGCCCTATTGGTACGCGGGACCTGAATTCACCGAACGGAGCGAGATTTATCTAGCAAACAATTTTGACATCAACGGCTATTCGAATAATCACTTCGCCTTCGCCCACGATTTCAATCAAGATGGTTGGCAGGACGTTCTCGTCGTGGATTTTCCAGGAAAGGAGGCCTTTTGGTACGAAAATCCCCATGGAGAAAAGACTCATTGGAAGCGGCACTTGGCTTTTCCATCTGTCGATAATGAATCTCCTACCTTTGCAGATCTCTCGGGTGATGGGCGACCTGATTTGGTATTTCACACCAAAGGTCAACTCGGCTATGCAGAATTCGATCCCGAGAAGCCAACCGAGCTATGGACGTTTCATGCGATCTCTCCTGATCGCGGTTACGATTTGTTCAACCACGGGCTGGGAGTGGGGGACGTGAACAACGATGGCCAAGCCGACTTGCTCGAAAGGCAAGGCTGGTGGGCACGGCCAGACCTAACAGCCGCCGATCAAGAGCAATGGACATTCCACCCTGTGGCATTCGCCGCCGCAGGTGGTGCCCAGATGTTTGCCTACGATTTCGATGGCGATGGAGATAATGACATCGTCACAAGCAAAGCGGCTCACGCTTATGGTTTAGCTTGGTTCGAGAATACAACCGTCGATGGAACCATAGTGTTCCACGAACATCAGATCATGGGAGAGCAGCCTGATGAAAACGACTACGGGATAACTTTCTCGCAGCTTCATGCGTTGACATTGGCCGACATGGATAACGATGGAGTGCTCGACATCGTTACAGGCAAACGCTTTTGGGCTCATCAGAACCATGATCCTGGCTCGCTTGATCCAGTAGTCAGCTATTGGTTCCAGACAGTACGCGAGAACGGCAAGGTCCGGTTCATCCCCCAGTTGATTGACACGGGCTCGGGAGTCGGCACCCAGGTTGTCACTGCCGACTTGAATGGCGACGAATGGTTGGACGTGGTTGTGGGAAGCAAGAAGGGAACTTTTGCATTGCTGCATCATGCGAAACCTGTCGCCAAAGCCACCTGGGAAAAGTCGAAACCCAAGCGATTCAAGTCAGAACAAGTGGCTTCAACTCAGGTTTCTGCCGAGAAACAACCGGCGGAAGGGTTTCTTGCTCAAGACTCTATCGGGCAAGTCGTGAATCTGGATTTTGAAGTGGGAGACGCCCGTGATTGGACCGCCAGTGGGAATGCTTTCGACAGCCAACCAATCTGGGGCGACACGGTTCATACTCGCCGTAGCGACAGCCTGAGTGGCCATCGCGGTGATCGTTGGATTGGGACTTACGAAATCGCTGGAGATCAGCCCCAGGGTACTTTCACTTCGACAAGTTTTTTGGTGTCGCACCCTTTTGCAACACTTCTTGTGGGAGGAGGGGCCCAACGTGCGACGCGAGTCGAAATTGTTCGCGCCGACACACAAGAAGTCGTTGTTGAGACGAGTGGCAAAGATGCGGAACAGATGCGTCCGGTCGTTGCTGAATTGAGTCAGCAGATTGGCCGGGAAGTCTTCTTGCGGATCGTCGATGAAGCTAGCGGAGGTTGGGGCCATATCAATTACGATCATTTTCGTTTTTGGGATACCCGTCCTCAGATCAGCGTGCTCGAGTCCAAGATATTGCAACTCGACGAATATCCGCACAGCGGACTTGCTCCCCAAGAATCAGTCCGGAACATGGTCTTGCCAGAGGGATTCAAGGCGACCGTGTTCGCCAGCGAGCCCGAGGTCAAGCAACCGATCGCAATGGCGCTGGATGACCGAGGCCGTGTGTGGGTTGCCGAAGCCTACGAATATCCCACCCGTGCCGAAGAGGGTAAGGGTAAAGACCGACTGTTGATCTTTGAAGACACGGACGGGGACGGTCGTTTCGATACGCGCAAACTTTTCGCCGAAGGCTTGAACCTTGTCAGCGGCATTGAAATCGGATTCGGTGGTGTATGGGTGGGGGCAGCTCCGTACTTACTTTTCATTCCCGATAGAAATGGCGACGACCATGCCGATGGTCCTCCCGAGGTTCTCCTCGATGGTTGGGGCTTTCAAGATCCACATGAGACGCTCAATACTTTTATCTGGGGTCCCGATGGTTGGCTGTATGGGTGCCACGGAGTGTTTACGCATTCCCGCGTCGGCAAGCCCGGAACTTCGTGGAACAATCGCACACCTCTGAACGCCGCCATTTGGCGCTATCATCCCACGCGGCACGAATTTGAAGTCTTCGCCCATGGGACCAGCAATCCGTGGGGCATCGATTTCAACGACCACGGCCAAGCGGTCTGTACTGCTTGTGTAATTCCGCATCTCTTTCACATCATCCAAGGTGGCCGATATCAGCGACAGGCGGGCGAGCATTTTAATCCGTACACCTATGGCGTTATCACCACGATTGCTGACCACTTTCACTACCTGGGCGACACGCCCCACTCCGGGAATGCCAAATCAGATTCGGCTGGCGGAGGCCATGCCCATGCGGGTGCGATGTTTTATTTGGGTGGCGCTTGGCCTGGCGAATTCCGCAACCGCATATTCATGAACAACATTCACGGGCAGCGAATCAATACCGATGTCGTCACCCCGAGTGGTTCGGGGCTAGTCGGAAGCCACGGCCCCGATTTCTTGTTGACTCAGGATCGCGCGTCGCAGATTCTCAATTTCCGGTACGGGCCCGATGGTCAGGTTTACATCATTGACTGGTACGACATGCAAGCCTGTCACGACAATAACAGTTCGGCGCATGACCGTGTCAACGGCCGCATCTACAAAGTGAGTTATGGCGATCCGGAGCCAGTCGTCGTTGATCTCCAGAAATGGACCGATGTGGAATTGGCCGATGCGATGCTCGAAGAGAACGATTGGTATGTTCGCCACACCCGTCGGATATTGCAGGAACGCGGAGCGAAACGAGCGATCGACTCGGCGGCCGTTGCCCGACTGATCGAGATTGCGACGACGCACGCAGCTGATACGCGCCGATTGCGGGCGATCTGGGCACTGCATGGGATCGGCCAGCTCGATCTGGCTCTGACTCAAAAGTTGCTCAACGATGCAAGTCCTTATGTGCGGGCTTGGGCGACCCAGCTTGCCCTGGAAAAAAATGCTCCTGGCGGCACTTTGCTGGAGGAATTAGAGCGACTGAGCAGCAAGGACCCCTCACCAATTGTGCGGCTTTATCTGGCGGCGGCCCTTCAGCGGATTCCCTTGGAACAGCGTTGGGAAATTTTGGCTGGCCTGGCCAGTCATGGCGAAGACGCGACGGACCACAATCTTCCGCTCATGGTGTGGTATGCAGCAGAGCCACTGGTGGCCACCGACGCCACCCGATCGCTTGTTTTCGGGTTTCAATGCGGAAAGACGATGCCGCTCGTCCGAGATTATGTGCTGCGGCGCGTCGCCAGTTTGAACTCGCCAGATTCTTTGATTTCCTTAGTGAATGCTTTGGGGAAATCCGAGGATACCAGTGAGCAACTCGCCATCCTGTCGGCATTGCGACAAGCCACCAAGGGACAGCGGATCGTTGAACCCCCCGCAGCCTGGGAAGCGATTTACCAAAGGTTGGCCCAGGCCGACAATGAAAAACTGCGCACCTCGGCAAACGCACTGGGGATCGCTTTCGGCGACGCCAATGCATTGGCAGCGTTTCGCAGGCTGGTTAGCAACCCCTCCGCCGAGATTGAAGTCCGGCGGGATGCACTCGCTTCGCTCCTGGCTGTGAAGGATGCCGAACTGGTGGGTACGCTACAAGAACTGGTCCTTGAACCCGCCCTGCGCGACGCGGCACTGAACGGCTTGGCAAATTACACGGATTCGCGGACACCCTCCGCCGTACTCGCGGTTTACGCTGAATTCACGCCCGATGAGCGGCAAAAAGCACTTTCGACACTGGCTTCTCGAACCCCCTACGCTCTCGAACTCTTGCAAGCCATCGACGAGGGGCGTGTTTCTAAGTCAGATATTACCGCCGATCTTGTGCGGCAACTCCACAATCTCAACAGCGAAAAAATCAGTGAGCGTCTCACCGCCATCTGGGGCCAAGTCCGTGCAAGTGCAGCCGACAAGCTGCAGCAAATCCAAGCGTTCCGTGAATTGCTTGCCAAATCGACTGCCAGCGAATCCGACTCTGAATTCGGCCGCGCGGTCTTTGCCAAGACTTGCCAGCAATGTCACATGCTGTACGGCGTTGGCAACAACATCGGCCCCGATTTGACGGGTTCGAACCGTTCCAACGCGGAATACTTGCTTTCCAACATCGTCGATCCCAGCGCACTCATCTCCAAGGAATATCAAACTTCGGTGATCGTCACTGATTCGGGTCGGGTGTTGACGGGCATCGTTTCTGCCGAGGACGAGAAATCGATCACGATCCGCAGCACGGCCGAGACCCTGGTGCTTCCTAAAGCAGAGATTGAGGAACGCACGTTGAGCGAATCGTCGATGATGCCTGATAATCAATTGGCTCAGTTCTCAAAAACCGAGATCCTCTCCCTGTTTGCTTACCTGCAAGGCAAATCGCAAGTGCCGATCCTTGCTACGCAGAGCAATGCCAGCCAATTGTTCAACGGGCGTGATCTTGCTGGTTGCCAGGGAGATCGCAATTTGTGGTCGGTTGAGCACGGGGAACTCGTCGGGCGCACGTCGGGACTCGAGCGGAATTCGTTTCTCTTGAGCGATCTCGCCGTGGAAGATTTCCACCTCACGGTCGAGGTCTTTCTCAAAGACAACGCCGGCAACAGTGGCATTCTGTTTCGCAGCCAATCCCTGCAAGGCTTTGTGGAAGTCGCTGGCTATCAGGCCGACATGGGGCCTGACAGGTGGGGAATGCTTTACGAAGAGCATGGCCGCGAGTTGCTCTGGAAAGCATCCGGTGAGAAATTCGTCTTACCCGACCAGTGGAATCAATATGAAATCCGCGCCGTAGGTTCGCAGATCAAGAGCTGGCTCAATGGCAATCTAAGTGTCGATTTAGACGATCCTCCCGGAAAACGACGCGGCATCATCGCTCTCCAACTTCACGCGGGTGGACCCACCGAGGTCCGCTTCCGAAATTTCAAACTGCAGGTCCTAGGCACGGGACTTGAGAAGCCTTGAACTTATCGGAAATGCGATTGCCCCCCGCTGTCCGAAAGTGGGGGGGTAGCGGTACAGTTTCACCGAACAAAATGTAGGAGCTGTCTCCGACCGCGAGAGTTTCAGGGACTCTCGGCGACAGGAGTCTCCTCCTACAGGCAAAATGTACCACAACCAAATGGGTGCCAGCGAACTATGACTGTTCAAGTGAGTCGATTTTGTGTCCGGTCTGAAACCCACCCTGGCCTTGGCTGGTGAAAAGCGTTGCGTGCGGCATCGCATTACCGGTGCTGCGGACGAAGCCCAGGCAAGTGAAAAACTGGGGAACTAGGATTTGAACCTAGACTGACGGAGTCAGAGTCCGGAGTGCTACCGTTACACTATTCCCCAAGAGGTGAATCATTGCCTCGGAAAATGCCGGAAACACCCTCTGGGGTGCTCCCGCGAAACAATAATTTCATGATGCACCCTACCGTGCCGAACCGGGAATCGTCAAGGTCGGCCAGCTTTCGGCCCAGGGCAGTTTAGCTTTTCGCGACGGAGGGTGCCATGGCCACGGCGGTATTCCGCCGTGGCCATGCTTGCGCGGAGATTCTCATGCCCACACCGGCGTACCGGTGTGGGCATGGCACCCCAAAGTGAAAAACTGATCGGTCCTGTCCTTGGTGTCCTTCGTGCCTTAGTGGTTAGTGAAATCGGAACCGGCCGATGCCGAGGGATTGGTTGACGCACCGCGCAGTTGGGCCCTAGAATTGCGGTTTCTCGAATTCTGTGTGGCGTCCTGGGGTCGGGATGCGGACGCCGACACCAGTTTTTCCGCAACTAGGAAACAGCCCGTCGAGGCTGTTTAGTACTCATGGCTGGACTGAAAATCATACAAGGTGGCGACGTCGGTCGGGTGTACGATCTGGTGGGAGATCACTGGGTCCTTGGCCGAAGTCCCGAGTGCGAGTTGGTGATTGATGTCGCGGCGGTGAGCCGTCGGCACGTCATTCTCACCAAAGTCGACGGCAAGTTTTTTGTGCAGGATCTGGGAAGCCGCAATGGCACCTACATCAACAGCCAACGCGTGATCGACCGTGGCCAACTCAAACACGGGGATCACATGTTGATCTGCGATATTCTGTTTGAATTCTTCGAGACCGCCGAGCAACCTGGCCCGGTGGGCCATGGGCTGGCAGGTAACATACCTGAAGGTTCCTCGTTGTTGGCACCGCTGATGATCGACTCCGAAGAAGATGCCGATGCCACTTCCCGGATCATGGCAACCCTGGACGTCAGCAAAGGTGCAGGAACACTCTGGCGAGTTTCCGCCAAACCCGAGGCCCAATTGCTGGCACTGGTCGAGATATCCAACAATCTGGGGAGTACTCTTTCCGATCGCGAGATTTTCCCCAAGATTCTCGATAGCCTGTTCAAGATTTTTGTGCAGGCCGACCGGGGTTTTGTGGTGGTTCGCCAGCGTCCCGATGCCGAGCCCGTGCCCGTCGCTACCAAGGCCCGGAGGGCGAGCGATGAAGAAACCATGCGGATCAGTCGGACGATTGTCCGACAGGCCATGCAGGGCAAGCAGGCGATCCTTTCGGCAGATGCCTCGACCGACGAGCGGTTCGGTATGGCCCAAAGTATTGCCGACTTCCAGATTCGTTCATTGATCTGTGCTCCGCTGATAACCCGCGACGGCGAGGCGATGGGTGTCATCCAAATCGACACGAGCAACCAACTGAGTCGGTTCACCGATCAAGACCTCCAAACACTTGCAGGGATCGCCAATCAAGCGGCCATTGCGCTCGACAATGCACGTTTGCATCAGGAAGCACTCAGTCAGGTGGCCTTGCAGCGTGATATGGAGGCAGCCAAACAGATGCAACGGGCGCTCCTGCCTACCAAACCACCCCTTGTGCCGGGGTATCATTTCTTCGCTTATTATGAGTCAGCGTTTCAAGTCGGAGGGGATTATTACGACTATGTGTCGCTCCCCGAGGGTCGGTTGGCAGTGGTGGTGGGGGACGTGGCTGGCAAGGGTGTCCCAGCTGCAATCCTGATGGCCAAGCTCTCCAGCGACGTACGGGTGTGGCTGACCACGGAACCGAATCCGGCCAAAGCCCTGGGAAATATCAATCAGATTTTTTCCAGTTATGGCTGGGACGACCGATTTGTGACCATGGTCGTGGCCGTGATCGATCCGCGTCTTCATCGTTTGACCTTGGTCAACGCGGGACACATGCCTCCCTTGTTACGTGACGCAGCCGGAAAAGTTAGCGAAATTGGCGGCGAGCAAGCTGGCCTGCCAGTGGGGGTCATCGAAGACTACGAGTATGAGTCCTTTGAGTGCGATTTTAATCCCGGGGACTTCGTCACGATTTATACCGATGGCTTCAGCGAAGCGATGAATTCGCAGCGCGAACTCTACGGTTTGGAACGAATCGAGTGCATCATCGCCGACAAAGAGATTCCTCCCCTGCAACTTGGCACCAAGCTATTGGGCGACGTGCGCCAGTTTGTGGGTGATTACCCCCAGAGCGACGACATGTGCCTGGTGTGCCTGGGCCGGGAGTGAGCGTTTTTCCAGTCCCCGGTGGTCGGTATCTGCAAGAAATATCGGGTAGTGGATTGGCTCTCGACTCTCAACTCTCAGCTCTTAAGCTTCACACTACTGCCAGCTTACCTGCAATTGGTTTTCAATCTGCTGGACCCCGTCGACGCGCCTCAGCAGCTCTTGGGCCATTTGCTTTTGGTAGAAAGAGCCAACGGTGCCTTCCAGTCGAACAAGACCATTCGAGGTTTGAATGTGGAACTGGTTGGTGGACAGGTAAGGGTTCCCGCGAAGGGCACCCTCGACTTGCGCGAAGAGAGGACACGCAGTTGCCATGGTTTGTGCTTCCGATTCTAGGGAGACGATAGGGGAAAAAGACACGAGCAACTTCAGCTAGGGCCGCTACCTCTGAAAAATTCTTGGCCCGCAAGATTATTGGTCATGAATCTTGCAAGTGTCGACAAGCGACGGAATTCCTAATGGCAATTTGGCGAAAACGCGTCCGGTCGTGCGGGGTCTGCCGTTTGGACGCCACTTTCATGAGCCCGATGCCGAAGAGAATCGGTAAGCCATTGATCGGCATTCGGCACTCAGGAATTGAGACCAGGAGGCTCTCCGAGCCAAGTTTCCTGGATATTGAGCCAGGGCCGATCACTTTTTCACTTTGGGGTGCCATGCTCACGCTGGTACTCCGG
>CALMBE010000492.1 GCA_937860165.1 uncultured Planctomycetaceae bacterium | reverse complement strand
TCGAAACTCGAAACTCGCGCCTACCAAATAACGCTGCCGGAACTTCGGAATACCTTGTTCCGGCCTACGATCTTGTTCCCAGCAACTCCGGCGACAACCAGCCACCTGCCACTCGCCACCAACCACCACTCCCTACGCATTCAGCTTCACGCTGGCGTTGTCGGCCACATTGGCCCAGACATGCACATGGGGTGACCCGCGGAAGTGCCACACGAACGAAGGGCCTTCCAAGCGCCAGTTGTCCCAGACACCATCTTTGCCGATGTCGCCTTGTTGGAAGAAGGCCAGGTAGCAGGCATCGATTCCCCCCTGCTTCGCCAGACAGGCCGCGACTTCTTCGCCCTCGGTTTTTCGATACGGCTCCACCAATTTATTCAGAACCTCTTGCACCCTCTGCTGTTGATCGGCCGCAAGTTCGGTGACCGGGATCCCCAGGAATTTTCCCTGCGATCCTTGGAAGCCGACATTCTCCTCGAGAGGCATTCCTTTTTTAACCAGCGCCAACTGCTGCTGCTTGCCGTCCAACGCCTTGTACAGTTTGTTCGCCTCGACGGCCTGCGGCCAGAAGACATTGCCCGGGTGATCGGGGCCCTCGTCGAAACCATCGGCGGCGTGTCCATAAAAAATGGGCCCACCGAAGGCCACATGCTCGGCGGTGTTGCCGTCGCACCGGACGGTCAAGTGACGACCGGTTAGCACAAACTCAAACTTTTCCGAGCCTGGCTCACCAAAAATCGCGATGCTGTTCTGCTCGCCGAATCCACCGGAGTCGTCCGTGAGTTGCTGGTCGATCTTGGCATGCCAGGCAGGACTGTAAATCCCCTCGAAGATCGCGCGAATCAACGCTCGTTGGTCGGCGGTGTAAAAATCATCGTTGATGTAGTGGTCGGTAATGTCCCAGTTGTTGGCCACGCGAGTGCGCAATAATCCCAGTTCGGAGTCTTGATGATCCCAAGCAAAGCACATCTTTTCGCGCTGACCGGGGGTCAAGGCTTCGTACAGCAACTTGACGAGCGACTCGGCGGATGATTTTGCAGGAACCGGGGAAGCGGCCTGTTCAGCAGCACCGAGCAGCCAGGGCTGCGCCGACCACACGGCCCCAGTGGCGAGGACGAGATTGCTGCCGTGCTGCAGAAATTTCCGGCGATCGACGGCTGACTCGAGAGAATTGTCGCAACAAGTGAATTCGGGTACTGACTTCATCGAACGGACCCTCCGGGAGTGTGTTGGTCGAATGAAAGCTGGGAACCTCTCCGCCCGATTAGAATTCTTCCGTCAGGTTCTGGCAATTCTTGTTCGCTGGGGGCAAGTTAATTTTCCGGGGTTTTCCTCGGGGATTCGTCAAGTTTGTGCGGTTGACCCTTGGTTGTGTGAGATAACGCACTAAACTTTGAGGAGTGCGACACTGCATTCTCAAAACTGTGGACCCTGCCATGAGCGATACCCCCGTCCCTGTTACTACTGGCGATTTTCAGATCGACGCCAAACAAACCGATCGTCAGTTCAACCAATATTATTCCAACAGCTTCGCCCGCTATGGCAACTTCCAACCGCTCGCCAAAGGGGGCTCCGCGGTCCTGCAGCTCTGCCTCGACAACAATCTCGGGCGGACCGTGGTGATGAAGACCCTGCACCCCCACCTGATTCGCAACGAATACATGCGTTCGCGATTCCTGCGCGAGGCCCGCGTGACGGCCCAATTGCAGCACCCCGGCACCGTGCCGGTGTACGAGATCGGGCAAGATATCGAGGGCCGATTGTACTTCACCATGAAACGGCTCGAAGGGGCCACGCTCCGCGAGATTCTCGACAAACAAAGTCTGGGCGATCAAGCCACGATTACGGAATACAATTTGGATCGTATGTTGGGCCTCTTGATTCAAGTCTGCAATACGCTCGCCTACGCCCATGCCCACGGCGTGGTACACCGCGATATCAAACCCGAGAATATCCAAATCGGCTCCTTCGGCGAAGTCACCGTCCTCGACTGGGGAGTCGCCAAGGTCTGGTCCTCCAACGATTCCGACATCCGAGAAATGGAGCACGAAGTCCTCACCGACGTCGGTCAACGCCCCGGTACGCCACTCTATATGTCCCCGGAGCAAATTCGCGGCGGCGGCGATAATATCGACGCCCGCACCGATGTCTACGGTATCGGAGCGGTGTTGTACGAAATTCTCACGCTCAAGGAACCGCACCGGGGCGAAAACATCAACGAAACCTTCGAGATGATTCTCAAGGAAAAAACCATCCCCCCCGAAAAACGGACCCCCCAGCGGTACATCCCCCAGCGCCTCTCGGCCATCACCATGAAAGCCATCGCCAAGGACCCTGCGAATCGGTTCCAGTCGATCCAAGAACTGATCGACGCCCTGCGCGATTTCCGCAGCTTGGCGATCCAGTCGCTGACGGGGCATTAGTTCCAACTTTCAAAGTCCTTTTCACTTGGAACCAGGACACTCAATTCCCCGATGAGAACCATGCAGCTCACAAATTGCTTTAGGGATGACTCAAAAATAACTTCCGTAGACTACGCCAACGGCGTTTCAGCTTTCAGCC
>CALMBE010000491.1 GCA_937860165.1 uncultured Planctomycetaceae bacterium | reverse complement strand
AGAGTGCGTGACCGAATTCCAGCGAGGGATATCGGCAGTCCCGAGGGGGATCAGAAATCCGATCAAAAAACATCCGACGACGTTGACTGCCAAGGTACCCAGGGTGGCATGGGCTTGGTACCAATGCGAACATGAGAGGTTCACCAAGTGTCGACAGACCGCCCCCAACGCACCCCCCAAAGCGACAGCAAGAACATGATTCATAGGTCAGATCCTCTCACGACTACTCTAACATCTACGGGCTTTCCGAGCTACACTGGCGAAACAGAGCTTTGAAATCAACTGGGCTAGCAGGCAATGATTCAAATTATCGACAATTACGATTCATTCACCTACAACCTCGTACAGCGGTTGGGCGAGATCGACCCCTGCTTAGAGATCCGTGTCGACCGGAACGATCAAATCACGGTCGATGAAATTTTGGAACTCAAACCCGATCGGCTGATTATTTCGCCGGGGCCCTGCACTCCCACCGAAGCAGGGATCTCGGTCGCGTGCGTTACGCGACTGATGGGCAAGTTTCCCCTCCTGGGAGTTTGCCTAGGGCATCAGTCCATCGGCCAGGCCCTGGGGGCCAAGATCGTGCGGGCCGGGCGGTTGATGCACGGCAAGGTCGACCGCATGTATCACGATGGCAGCAGACTGTTCGCGGGAATTGAAAACCCCTTTCAAGCCACGCGCTATCACAGCCTTGTGATTCAACCCGACACGCTGCCTGCCGAGTTGATCATGACCGCCTGGAGCGACGCCCCCAATGGTGAGCGCGAGATCATGGCGGTGGCGCACCGCGCGGAACCGTTGTTTGGAGTGCAGTTTCATCCGGAAAGTTTTCTCACCCACGCAGGAAGTGAAATTTTGCGGCGGTTTTTGGCGGTGAACTGAGTGCCGAATTCGGAGTGCGTTTCCCCCCGCTTGCGGTTTAGCGCTCCGCCTGCCGGGGACTAACGTCCTCCGGCTCGCCTGGGTTTGTTTTTTTTCACATCACACATCACACATTTCAGATCTCCCCCAGTCATGCTTTCCGTCGCCGATGCTTTCGAACTCGTGGGTCAACAGGTTCGCCCTTTGGCTGAAACTCGGGTTTCGCTGGGTGAGGCCCTCGGGCTGACGCTGGCCGAGTCGGTGACGAGTAACCAGGACTCCCCACCGTTCGATAAGTCGATGCTGGATGGCTATGCGATTGACGTGGGAGATGGATCCACTCAGCGCAGAATTATCGAGCGGGTGATTGCCGGGGGGATTCCCGAAAAGTCGGTCGAACCGGGCACGACGATCCTGGTGATGACGGGCGCTCCCATCCCGCGCGGTGCCAATGCCGTTGTGAAACATGAAGAAACGCAGCTTCTCGATGAAACGACGGTTCAATTCCCAGACCAACCGGGAAAGGTGGGAGCCGGCATTTTTCGGCAGGGAAGCTCCTTTCAAAAGGGGCAGGTGGTCCTGCAGGCCGGAAAGCGCGTGCGGTCGATTGAACTGGCACTGTTGGCGGAAGTCGGAAGTGCCTCGGTAGCCGTTGTGCCTCGGCCAAGGGTGGCGGTGCTGGCCACGGGGAACGAAATCGTGGAATGCGATCAGCCCCCTGCCGCCGGGCAAATTCGCAATAGCAACGGTCCGATGCTCGTGGCAGCCGTGACCGAAGTCGGTGGAACGGCCCAGTACTTGGGGATCGCCCGTGACGATCCGGAGGCGTTGCGATCTGCAATCGCGCGTGGCCTCGAGTCCGATGTGCTCTTGATCACCGGTGGTGTGTCAGCGGGAGTGATGGACCTGGTTCCCGGGGTGCTTCAAGAACTGGGTGTCGTTCAAGTTTTTCACAAAATCCGGATGAAACCCGGCAAGCCGTTGTGGTTCGGGGTCCGCGATTCGGCAGGTCGACGGACGCTGGTTTTCGGTCTGCCTGGGAATCCGGTGAGTACGCTGGTTACGTTTCAACTGTTTGTGAAACCGGTGATCGAGGCACTGGCTGGAGCAGGTTTTCAATCTCCGGCAACGGAACTCGGCAAACTCCTCGCTCCTGCCAAACACCGGGGTGATCGACCTACTTATCACCCCTGCCACATCGTACGAGATCGACAGGGTCAGGCGCTGGTGGAACCACTCGCCTGGGGGGGTTCGAGCGATCTGGCGGCACTGGCCCGGGCGAATGGCTTGGTGCTCCTCGGGCCGGGGGAATACGAACTTTCCCACGGAGCGGAAGTGGAAGTGATGGCTTTGTATTGTGGCTGAAATCTACCAGAGGAAGCAATGCGTGACAAGCAAGAGTTTCACGGCATCAGGGCCGATCAGTTATTCATTGTGGGGTGCCATGCTCACGCTGGTACTCCGG
>CALMBE010000490.1 GCA_937860165.1 uncultured Planctomycetaceae bacterium | reverse complement strand
CGGGGGAGAGGGTTAGGGTGAGGGGGCTTCTCGATAGCAACACCCGAAATTGAAACGAATAAGCTTTCGCCCCCTCACCCCGGCCCTCTCCCCCGAAGCGGGGGAGAGGGAGTAAACCAAACCGAAACACGACGAACGCCTTTCAATCCTTGACGGGGTCGCCGCGAGTTCCGACATTGAACCCACTACAAACTTCTCCCGCCGTTGCCGCCATGCCGAAATTCACGCTCGCGACGCTGGTCGTTTTCGGATTCGCACTCGCCGCGAGCGGGCAGTCCGATGCGCCGCTTCGGGTCGCCGGCCTCAGCCCCGGTGGCCTTCGAATCTCGGTGACGGAGCGCTGGGGCGAAATCGCGTTCGATATCCGGAACGTCTCGAACGTGCCGCGCCTGGCCCGCGTCGTCGCGTTTTACGAAGGCGGTGAAGACAGCGAGTTCGCCCGCGACCTGTGGGTGCCGGCCAACTCCAGCCTCACGGCGTGGATGTCGGTCGGCCCCGTGCCCAAACTTGGCCCGGGCGCGTACAATGACGGGTCCCCACCAGCCGATCGGTTCGGCCCATGCGAGCTTCGAACAGAGCGGCGTAGCAAGTTGATCGGCCAGATCGGTTCTCAACCGCAGTGCCCACTTGCTCCCCTCGCCACTTAGAATCCTCAATTCAGGTCTGTAAAAAATGTCTGTTGCCGGTATCACTGCCACTGCCCTTCAAATCCGCAATGTGGCGATCATCGCCCACGTGGACCACGGTAAAACCACGTTGGTCGACAAGATGCTCATGCAATCGGGGCAATATCGCAACGAGGAATTGGCCAAACTCGCGGGGGGACAACACGGCCTGATTCTCGATTCAAACGATCTGGAACGCGAACGCGGAATTACGATTCTGAGCAAGAATTGTGCCGTCCGGTACACTTCCACCAGTGGTGCGAATTATCGTGTGAATCTCATCGACACCCCCGGGCACGCGGATTTTGGCGGCGAAGTGGAACGCGTGCTGGGCATGGCCAGCGGAACGCTCCTCTTGGTCGATGCCTACGAAGGGCCAATGCCTCAGACGCGGTTCGTGCTCCAAAAGTCCCTGATGCACGGGCTCAAGCCGATTGTCGTGATCAATAAAGTTGACCGACCGGACTCTCGACCACTCGAAGTGGTCAATGAAGTGTTTGACCTGTTGGTGGAAATGGACGCCCCCGAAGAAGTGCTGGAATTTCCGATAATTTACGCCTCAGCCCGGCAGGGATGGGCAACCCTGGATCTCAACGAACCCGGCGATTCCTTGCGTCCGCTGTTTGAAACCATTATCGAGCATGTCCCCACTCCGGACGTGGGGATGGAAGATGAACCCCCTCGGTTGCAGGTAACCACGCTCGACTATTCCGACTACGTAGGAAGAATTGCCATCGGTCGGGTCCACGCCGGTGTTCTTCGCCGCCGTCAGCGTGTGCTGGTGATCAATCGTCAGGGCGCACAGTCCGAGCGGCAAATCTCGCAACTCCTTAGTTTTGAGGGGCTCGAACGTAGAGAAGTGGACAGCGTCCCCGCGGGGGATTTATGTGCCATTGTGGGGCTCGATCCCATTGAGATCGGCGATACGGTAGCGGATCTCTCGGCTCCCGAAGCTTTGCCCCCGGTCCCGATTGATGAACCTACCTTGCACATGACTTTTCGAGTGAACGACGGCCCGTTTACAGGCCGCGAGGGCAAGTTTCTTACCAGCCGCCAATTGGGCGAAAGACTGGACCGAGAGCTCCGATCGAATGTGGCCTTGCGAGTTGGCCAAGGGCCCAGCCAGGAGCAGTTCCGGGTCTCGGGTCGCGGTCTGATGCACCTGGGGATACTTATCGAGAACATGCGTCGCGAGGGATTTGAACTTTGTGTCGGCAAGCCCGAGGTGATTCTCCGTGATATCGACGGCCAGCGCTGCGAACCCATCGAACAATTGGTGGTCGATTGCCCCGAGGCGTTCCAGAGCGCGGTGATGGCACTTGTCGGGGATCGACGCGCAAATCTCACCAAACTGACCCATCGGCAATCGGGTGGCTTTGTCCACATGGAATTCACGATCCCAGCCCGGTCGCTCATGGGTTTACGGAGCCGCATGCTCAATGCCACTCAGGGCGAGGCGATCATGCACCATAATTTCCTCGACTACGAGCCCATTCGTGGCGCGGCCCCCAGCCGACCTTTTGGCGTTCTGATTGCCAACGAATCCGGGATGTCTACGGCCTATGCGCTCGATGCCCTTTACGACCGAGGCGAGTTCTTCATCAAGCCGGGGGATAATGTCTACGAGGGGCAAGTCGTGGGTGAACACTGTCGCGCCGGGGATTTGGTGATCAATGTGGTCAAGGGAAAGAAGCTCACGAATGTTCGCGCAGCTGGCAAGGATGACAACAGCCAAGTCCGCCCCGTGCGTGTGATGTCTCTCGAAACTTGCCTCGAATACATCGAAGACGACGAGCTCGTGGAGGTTACGCCCAGTGCGGTGCGGTTGCGGAAGATCATGCTGATCGAGGCCGACCGCCGCCGAGCAGCCCGCCGCGCTGAGTCGGTCTGACCGTCAATCCTGGCCGGTTGATCCTCACATTCGTCACAAACTGTCGTCGGGAGACCGTTGTCGGCAGAATCTCCGGGGGTGCCGCGCTCTTGGCATTTCTGCGTTGGCCCGAATGCTATGCTTGAACGGCATATCCACGATGGGGTGTTCCGGGTGCTTTGCCGTAACGGCCGGATGCTAACGCTTGCGGCTCGCCTGCAGCGGAACCCCATTTGTTTCACGCCTTCCATTCCACTCGATCCTGTCGGAGCGTTTATCATGCAGTTCAAGACGCAAAGAAGTCGTTACAAATTCGCCCGGCGGGGTGTCTCTTTCGTCGAATTTGTGGGCTGCACGGTAGCGATGCTTGGCGGCTTGGCCCTGGGTGGAATGTATTTGGGCATCGACCTTGTCCAATTGGCGACCACGGTGCTGATCAAAGCAGAAATTGTGAAACCGGCAACGGCAAACACTACCGAAGCCAACACGAAAATCACAGCGGAATCCACCGCGGAAATCGCCGAGACGGCGCCCCTGCCAGATCCTACCACCACCGAACCAGCTCCTTTGGCAACCGAAACTGCCGAGGAAGGTCCAACTCCCAAAAATTCCGAACAGCAATTCCCCGAAGCGAACGCGGAAGACACCCTCGAAACTCCTGCCGCGGAAACTTTGCTGGGGGTCGCACTGAAAGAACCAACAGATCTAGAACGCCGGGCTGCGACTCGCAAGTATTGGGACCTCTTAACAAGTTCCATGGTGAACGAAGCGCAGGGCCGCACGATGGGATTGGAGCAAGGTTGGGAACTCTATGATTTCTTGGCCCATCGAAAGTCAGGGCACGAAAAGGTACTTGATACCTTGTCGAACTTCGATCCTTTTGGTGTCGACGAGCGCCTCTTGGGCCACGGCAAACAGGTAATATCCTGGCATACCTCGGCTCTCAAACTGTTCGATCGGGCCATCAATTTGCTGACTGATAGCCCTGCGAGTGGGATGGTCGGCCCCTTGGCACAGAGTTGGCAAAGTGCTTCCACTCAATTAAAAATGGAAGAAAGCCTGATGGTCGACAAGCACAATTCCTTGGCGACCTATTTGGATCACCAGTACCCGGCGGAATCGCCGTTCAAACCCGCATTTGCACAGTGAGTTAGCAATGTCACAAAAACTAATTCGATGCGTCTTGAGCTGCACATTGGTCTTCCCGTCGACTCTGCCTGGGTTGGCCGGGGAAGCGTGTTGTACGCCCGAGTACGTGAGCGCGTCCGGATGCCCGTGTGACGCCTGCCCGGCTCCCTGCGTGGATTTCGACCCTTGTGGCTGCGAACCTTTTGGGACCGACCCTTGTGAGTTTGACTGCGAAGTTGTCGAATCCTGCGGCGATTGCCCGGCCAAGAGCGCTGCGCCGGTGGTCCCTCCTGTTGTCGAACCTTCCCAAAAACCACCGATAGCCGCTCCAGCGAAAACCGACGAACTACCCACACCAGAAACCACCACTCTGCCCGAGAAGTCCGCCGATTCCACCGGGGAAGATGACTTGCCGAACGCGCCGATCGCGGTTCCCGTTCCCAGCGAGGGCTCGCTTCCAGCACCGCAGACGGACGATACTCCTCAGCCAGGGCCCGCGCCTGCAGTCGCAACAGAAACTGTCGAAACCGAAACAAGAGATGCCGAGCCGGCCGAAGCAGATCTCCTCGACACTCCAACAGCAACCGATACGGAATCCCCGCTGGAAAGCGACGCCACAACTTCCGAGGAAACTTCCAAGACTTCCGAGTTGTTTGTGGAACCCGCTTCGCAACCCGTCGAACCGGAACAGTCTGAAGACCCGGCTGAAACGAAAGTCGAGGAGAGCGAGCCGCCTGTGGAAACCACCGAGGAACCCTCCACCGAGGACAACGAGATTGACGATCTGTTTGGCCCTGGCACTTCCGAAGCGGAATCTAGTGAACAGCCGCAATCGGAATCACCCGCAGAAAAAAACACTGAGGAGCCCCAGGTCGAGCAACCTGCCGAGGAAGACGAAAACGATCCATTCAGTCGCCTGGAATCGCCACTAGGAGTCGACGCCCCCGGGGGCCTTGCTAGCCGAACTACTCGCAACTGGACTAAGCGCAGTAGTGCTGACCCTTACGAAGCACGACTGAAGCAAGTATCGGTTCAAGGAGTTACACTCGTGACCCCATCGGGCGATTCACTATTTGTGCCCTTGGCGGAACTTGCTGACGCTGACTTGCTCTTCGTGCGTGCTCAGGTACGGGCACAGAAACTGAACCGCATGCAGCGTGCGGAAGTCGAGCAAATTGCTGCCGCTCCGGGGCTGGAGATTTGATTGCTTGATAACCGCGCGACTGTTGCTCGCGGCTTTCTAAAAGAATTATTCCTGCGAGCGGGGGACGTGAGTCCCCTGCAACTACGGGGGGCTAATGCAGGACCGATCACTTTTTCACTTTGGGGTGCCATGCTCACGCTGGTACTCCGGCGTGGGCATGTGAATAGTCGAGAAAACATGGCCACAGCGGAGTACCGCCGTGGCCATGGCACCCGCCATTGTGAAAAAGTCATTGGCCCTGGGCTAATGCCCACCGCTCGCCGAATGTCCAATCCTCAAAAAAAAAGGCCGCCCGTTATGGGCGGCCTTTTCGGGATTAACTAATTGAAACCAAAACCTCTAGCTGCGGCGGCGTCCGACGAACGCTGCGGCAAGGCCACAGGCAGCCAACAAACAAGTCGCAGGCTCGGGAACAACCGCGCCACTGATTTCGCCAGTACCCGAGGCATTGAACCCAGTAATAAAGGAACCATTATCGGTACGCGAACCAGGAACGATCTGAGCAGAGAACGAAACCGTTACAGGATCCCCAACTTCAAAGCCCAGGGGAAGGTTCTGCGAAAAAATATCTCCAACAGCAGCACCGAAGGTAAACTGCACGATGTTCATCACATCGAGATAAGTGACGGAAACTTCTGCCAAGTCCACAAGGATGTACTCAGCGGCTACAGGACTTGTGCCGACCAGCAAATCGAAAACACCCGGGGTGGTTCCGGGGGTGGTCAAGTTGTAGACCACGTTGGCCCCGGCAGGGATGCCAGTGACATCGGGAATGGATACGTCTATGGAGAGGTCGGTGCTAAGCGATCCAGAAGGGACTCCATCGACAAAGAAGTCGACTGAGGTCAGAGGATCGGCGGTGGCCGGATCGCCAAGACCACCAGCTAACCCGCCGGCATCGTAAATTGTAGAACCATCGTAGACGAGGTTCATGCCAGAGAACTGAATTTGCAGTGTCGCGGCCATCACAGGCGCTGCGACCAAAGCAAGACAAGAAAAAATGACTCCAAACACAACCCCACGTCGGAGGAGTTGTGATCCAAGTTGTGCGGTCTTCATTAGCTAATCTCCCGATGCAAAATCTAAGTAATAGGACTGTTAATCTAGTTTCGCGACATCCTTGCGAGGGCTTGATGAATCACGGCGGCATTACAATTCGCGCCCGTAGAGTACCCCCTACGGCTCTCACCCGATTGTACTCACCTTGGGGGGGGAGTGGATGCACTTTTTTTCCCAACCTTTACATTTTTTAAGAAAAACTTCTGGAATACTCAAATCCAAGAATCCACCCGATAGGGGGGGTATTGGACTGCTCGAACTCCATCGAACCTTATTTTCTCAATGGATAGTCTCACTGAAAAACAATTTCCCGATAAGTAAGCCAGGGCCAATCAGTTTTTCAAGTTGCTATAGGGAAAAAGCCGATCCCCGGCGCGCTCGTCATCCCCGCGTAGGCGGGGATCCCGTGTTTCACGCTCAAACCTCCGCACTGGATTCCCGCCTGCGCGGGAATGACTAATAGGGAACCGAAAGCTGATCGGCCCTGCTGTTTAAGCCCCCGACTTGGCAAGTGCCTCGCCACAACTAGAAGTTCGGGCTGGGGTCAGAGTAACACGAGTCTCCGACTCGTGACGTGTTCGATAGATTACGGCACGACTCCGAGAGTCGTCCCACTCTACCTTGGATCGGGCGATGTCCAGGGATTTCTGATAAGCGATGCACTTGAGCCAATGCCTAATGGTCCGTTGATTTAGTTTTGGATCCTTTTAACGGGGGCCTGAGACATCGAACTTTGTTGCCAGGGTATTCACCCTCATTGGGCGATTTCACTAAGCCTAGTGTTTTGTCAAACCGAAAATTGAGGGTGCCATGGCCACGGCGGTACTCCGCTGTGACCATGCTTGTTCGGCGATTCACATGCCCACGCCGGAGTACCAGCGTGAGCATGGC
>CALMBE010000489.1 GCA_937860165.1 uncultured Planctomycetaceae bacterium | reverse complement strand
AGAATGAGTTGTGTCGACTCGAACCCCAAATCTAGGTGTTGTCAAAGCACTAGTGGTATTTTGTGAGCCACTCCTCTACGATGCTCCCATCAAAGTGCCGTTATGGCACTAAATCTCTGCAGTTTAGATAGTTGTTTGGGAGCAATTCATGGGCGTAATCGATATTTTAGTATTTGTGGCGTTTATCGTTGCAGTGGTTGCGGTTGGATTGTGGAAGAGTCGTTCGGGAGGAGAAGAGCAAAGTGCCCAAAACTTCTTCTTGGCAGGGCGAGGACTTTCTTGGTGGTTGATCGGTTTTTCGTTGATTGCCGCCAATATCTCCACCGAACAATTTGTGGGAATGAGTGGTAACGCTGCCAGCCACGTGGGGTTGGCAATCGCTAGTTACGAATGGATGGCGGCAATTACCTTGGTAGTCGTGGCCTTTGCATTTCTTCCCTATTTTCTGCGAGCTGGCATCTACACAATGCCGGAGTTCCTAGAATATCGCTACAACTCTGCCGCCCGATTCATCATGGCGGGTGCCACGGTATTGATCTATCTGCTGCTCCTAGGTGCGGTTACCTACTCGGGGGCACTGACAGTCCAAACATTGCTCAAACAATACGGCACACGGATGGAACTTTGGCAGCCGGCGGCATTTATTGCTTTGATCGCATTGATTTACGTCGTTGGCGGCGGATTGAAGGCCTCGGTCTGGGCTGACTTGCTGCAAGGGACAGCCCTGATTTTGGGCGGAGCAGTTATTATGTTTTACGCCTTCGACATGCTGAGCACTGCCGAAGATGCCGCGACCGTAGTCGACGTTTCGACGGGGGAAGTCGCGATCAAAACGCTCGATAAGGCGCAAGGCCCGATTGCCCGCTTCATGGAGCTAAATCGCAATCAGCTTAACATGTTCCTGCCAAAAGACGACAACGTGCTGCCCTGGACCGCCCTGCTCCTGGGGTTGTGGATTCCAAATTTTTACTATTGGGGACTCAATCAATATATCACTCAGCGTACCTTGGGTTCTTCGTCGCTGGCCGAAGGGCAAAAAGGCATCGTCTTTGCCGCGTTTCTCAAGCTTATCATTCCATTTGTGGTAGTGATCCCGGGAATTATTGCTTTTAACTTATTTCACGAGAACATGCGGCTGGCTGCCCGAGACGATGCCGCCACTTCGTTGGCCATGTATCTCAAGGCCAATCCAGAGACCAAGTTTGTTGCAATAGGCGACGCCCCCGCTAAAAATGCCATTGAATCCCACTCCGGCCCAGGCTTTTTAATTGGGCTGTACGAATCAACCAAGGAAATCGACGAACTACAGGTGACCAATCCCTTTGTCTTGCCGATAACCAAAGGGGCATTCGACAAGATCGCTCCCGGTGAGTATCAGCTTTTTAGTGCCAAAGAGGACCATGCTTGGCGCTTTGTGAATCCCGAGTTAGCCGAGGAAGTTTCCTCCTACAACAACCAGGTTCAAGCAGCAGCCACGGCGAAGTCAGCCCCCATGAAATCGCAAGCATTGGTGGCCTATAAGTACGACACCGCTTTGGCCCAACTGTTGGGGATCCTGCCGCGCAACACAGGGGTGTTCGGCTTTGTCATGGCAGCGTTGTTAGGGGCCGTTATCAGTTCACTGGCGGCGATGCTCAATGCCGCGTCTTCGATCTTTACACTCGATTTGGTGCATAAGTATCTCATGCCTGCTGCATCGCAAGCAAGTATTGTCAAGCTCGGTCGAATTAGTGTCGTGGTGTTCGCGGCGATTGCCTGCGGCTTGGCTCCCGCGTTAGGCGACCCTAACATCTCGAATTCCATTTTTACCATTATTCAGGAATCGCAAGGATTAATCTCACCGGGTATTTTGGCAGTGTTTGTGGTGGGGTTGATCTTACGCAAATGCCCACGCACCGCTGGAGTCGTGGGCTTGATCACCAGCATCGTGTGCTATGCGGGACTCAAAGTGACTGCCCCCACGATACAGTTCTTGAATCGCATGGCAATTGTCTTCGGCATTTGCGTGGCGGTGATGGTGTTGATGACTCTATTAGCACCGCTCAAAGAGCCGGTGACGTTTGAGTCGAAGACCCAGCTCGATGTCACAAGTTCCAAGGGTGCGCTCACAGCAGGGATCGTCTGCGTAATTCTCACTTTGGCACTGTATGTGATATTCAGCCCTCTGGGGGTTGCCGGCTGAGAAGTTCCTCCACAGGCACCAACTGCTGAAAGCTTCCCGAACGGAAGCCTTCGAGGTCGATGGTCACGTACCGAAAACCGAGCTCGCGGAGTCGGGAGGCGATTTGGTCGCGCTCTGGTTGGGAAGCCAGCCGCGAGATTTCCTCCGGGGAGACTTCCAGCCGAGCCAACTCGTCGTGGTGACAACGCACCCGCACCGAGTGAAAACCGAGTTCCTTGAGAAACGACTCGGCTTGGTCGATTCGCTGCAGCCGCTCGGGAGTGATTTCGAGCCCGTACACCACCCGGCTCGACAAGCAGGGCGAGGCGGGCTTGTCCCAGACTTCCAGGTCCCAAAGCTGGGCCAATTCGCGGACTCCCTGCTTATCGATACCACAGGCAACCAGCGGGCTCAGCACGCCCCACTCCTCGGCAGCCGTTAGCCCGGGGCGAAAGTCCCTCAGGTCATCCGTGTTCGTGCCGTTGGCGATGGCGAAAAACCCGAGCTGCTCGCCCAATTGGCGAAGTTGGCCGTACAACTCAGTTTTGCAATGCCAACAGCGTTGCGGTTGGTTTTGCAGGTAGTTAGAGTCGGCAAGTTCGTCGGTCTCAACGGTTTCATGGCGAATCCCGATCGACGCGGCTACTTTCCGCGCGATTTCCAGTTCGCCAGAAGCCAGGCTAGCGCTCACCCCCGTGACGGCTAGGGCTCGCTCACCCAAGGCAACCCGAGCAGCCTTGGCCACCACCGCGCTATCGACCCCCCCTGAGAAGGCGACGATGCAATTGGGGAGTTTTTCAAGATAACAAACCAAGTTTTGTTGAGCAGGGGTCATAAGCCAAGCGAGAAAACAGAATTGAGTAAACCACCTGAATCTTACTCCTCCCGACACAAGTTGGCGATTCCCAAGTTCTTCCTACAGGCACGAGTTCGTAGGGTGGGTAAGACAGAGCCAACATCGGCAAAGAGCGAAGGTGACTAACTCTGGACAATGTCGCCATGTTGAGGGTCTTACCCACCTTCATCGAGCCGCGTTGAAAAGGTGGGTGAGGCACCAACAAATAGCTTCTTTCGTCAAAGTGCGGAATTCGCTCAACAGCCAAGCCGGCTCAGCCTCACCCACTCTACAGACTCCGCAGTTCCGGCAGGCGTATTGGTAAATCATCCTAACGGTTAAACCATCCGCATTTCCGGAACTGTGGAGTACCTTGTTCCGGCCTACCTTCCCCCTCACCACTCACCCTTGAACCCTCCCCTACGGCTTACGAATAGTAACGTCGCGGATGACTGGTTCGAGTACCTTGGTATTTCGCTCGACGGCGAGGATGACTGTCCGCTGTTCCAAGCCGTCGGCAGAAGTAGCGACAATCGGGATCACGTGGCGCATTTCCGGCAGTTTGAGCTTCGCGGAGAAAGTTCCGTCCGTTCGCACCTGGACCGGGGTTCCCTTGAGAGTTACGTGGGCATTGCGGCTGGTGGCCCCGTAGACGATCACCTCGGCGTCGACGGCCAGATTCATGAGCTCAATCGAACTGGGGCCCCCGGCCCCATTGCCATAGCGGGTGTGCATTGGCGAGCCCATGGGACGACCCAGGCGATTTTCGAGCATCTCTTGCAGTTCGCGGCTCGTCCCCTGGACCGAGTATCCACCACTCATGGCGTAAATTTTGTCCACGTTCTGTGCGACATCTGCCCAGTTCTCGTCAATGGCATCGCTGGTACCAGCGGCAGGAGTTTGCACGGTGCTGCTGCGAGCCAAAGCGTAAAAGGTCCGATCGCTGGCCAGATAGCCGATCTCCATGCGGAAACTGGCAGGCGGTTCCGAGACATCGACATACCAATTGGATACCCCGCCATGAATGGCTATTTCGCGCTCGAACTTCGAGGAACCGGCCTCGAGGGTGCGATAAAGTCTAAGAGTCGGCTGGGCCGAATGCCAGCGCTGCCCCATGGCTGCTTGAGCGCGATCGACACTGTTTTGAGATAAATCCCAACACGCGTGGAGCCAGTAAGGGTCGCGTACCATGATAACCAGTCGGTCGTCTTTGGTAGGAGATAAACTGGCGATGCCACGAGTATGTGCCAAGTTCTTGAGCATCGCGAGCTTTTCCTGCAGTTCCGCGAGGTTGCGCTGCGCATTGGATGGTGTAAAATAACCAGTTATGCCAACTCCTGGAGTTTTCCCCGCGTTGCCATCTGGAGACGGCACGCCGCAATTTGATGCCGCCGTCGATTTATTGGGTCTCTCTCGGGCGATAGCCTCGAGTGCACGAATGAGATCTTCCTTCTTGAGCGAGTGCCAACCGCGGACACCGTTTTGGCGGGCCATTTGTGCCAAGTCTTTGGCGGATTGTGAGCGAAGCGAAGCAGCGGTCATCGGTGTGGAGCCTCCACGGTCGGCATGGTGTTGCGCAGAGATCGTGCTCGGCGCTGGGATAGTCGATTGGCCATCCCTGCAGATTCCCGTCGGTTTGCGATGCTGGGAGAAAGCTCCCACACCGAAAGTAGCTCGGACAGGCTGCCCGACGTTCCCCGACCGGGCAAGGAAGATGGAAGAGGACTGGTGCCCCCCGCACTGGAAACCGGTCTTTTCAGTCAATCCGCAGGCGAGGTAAACCCATTACATTTCCTACTTTCGATACTAACAGAAAATTGCAAAATAGCAACTAAATTGACTTCGTGCGGCGTTGTAAACTCTTGGCTGTGAATTGGTTAGAGTGAGGCAATGAGTGCTTCCGAGGGCCTGGCAAGGTGTGTTTGAAGCCCTTGGAAGCACAAATTCGATTCCGCTTGAACTGCAATTTAGTGAGTTGGAACCCACGAGATGAGGAATTGTGAAAAATTTCACGAATTGCCCTTCCAGCTTAATTCCCTGCAATTTAGATTAGGCACTTCGCATGATTTCGTTTGAAACTGTGATCGAATTCAGGCGTTCCTGTTATCGACGTGTTCGGGGGGACTCTCTCGACACGATCGTCAACAGACGCACCACTTGCTATGTCCAATGATTCATCCACGGACTCCAAGATCGCGGATGCCGAAGGCTCCGATGATCGGACGGCGACGGCTAGGGGTGCTGAGTGGGCTTCGCGGATCATGACCATTGCCTTAGGTATGGTTGTGCCGGGGCTCGCGGGGTATTGGCTCGATCAGCGGCTCGGAACGCAAGTGATATTGATGTTGATAGGTTTCGCGTTAGGTGGTTACCTGGCCGCGATACAACTGATGGCCATTGCCCGGCAATCGCGTAGAAAAAGCCGGCAATCGCGTAGAAAAAGTAAGCCGCGCGGGATCGATTCCAATTCCGACAGTTTTTTGTCACCTGAGAAAGACAAGCAGTGACCGACGTTTCTTCAAGCTGGCCAGCCAAAAATACTCGGCGGAGTTTGGTGTCCTGCATGACTTTCTTTACCTCGGTCATGAGTTGCTTCACCGTGGTCCTATTGCCTGTGGCTTGGATGCAAGGTGAGGGACATTTAGCAGAACTTCTTGCCGCAGTCGGGATTTGCTGGGGATTCGGATTGGTCGCTCTGGGATTTACTCATCGTTTCAGCTTGCGGGGTAACGGCTTGGCAGGGTTGTTGATCGCAATGGCCTGTCGCTTGGCACCCCCACTCTTGGTGTGTCTCTGGTTGGCTTTGAAGTCCGACTTCAATCGGGCTTCGGGTTTCATCGGATATCTGGTATTGGCGTACTTGGTGGCGCTCGCCGCAGAAACTTACATTTCGGTCCAACTTACTGGTTTTGACCTCACGGCGGGCCAGGCAAAAACTGCAAATTGAATTTTCCATGGCAGACCCACTTTCACCTAATGAGCTTTTTAGCCACGTGGAGGACTCCACGGGGTTGCATCTTCCCAGGATGTTCACTCCAGCGGATTCGCATGGGCACATCGAACTGCCTCAGCCGTTCTTGCTGGAAAAGCCCCTGCTGGAGATGCACACCGGCAACACTTTGATCGATAACACGATCAAACCCTTGGATTTCAAGCTGACTAAATTCATGGTCCTCGAGGCGGTCGTTGCCCTGATAATTTGTGTACTCTTCTTGGCACTTGCCGCGCGATTGCGGGGCGGGGCCCCAGCGAAGGGACGACTCTGGAATTTGCTCGAAGTGTTTCTGTTGTACATCCGCGATCAAGTGGCTCGGCCTTGCATCGGGCATCACGACGGCGACCGTTTCGTGCCGTACTTGTGGACAATTTTCCTGTTCGTGTTGGGCTGCAATCTGATGGGTATGATCCCCTGGATGGGTTCCCCCACCGGTGCCTTGGCCGTCACGGCTGCCCTCGCATTCACCACGTTTTTGGTGGTGGTCGGTTCGGGGATGGCGAAGCTAGGTGTCGTCGGTTTCTGGAAGGCCCAGGTCCCGCACATGGACCTTCCTAAGCCGATTGCGATGCTGCTCGTGCCACTTATCTTCGTGATCGAGATTTTGGGACTGTTAATTAAACACTGCGTGTTGGCAGTGCGTTTGCTGGCGAATATGATGGCGGGCCATGTCGTGTTGGCCGTGATACTGGCGTTTATTGGTGCCAGTGCCACCGCGGGTCAAGCGATCTGGGGGGGAGTAACTGCCGCGAGTGTCCTCGGTGCCACGGCGCTGAGCATGTTGGAGCTATTTGTGGCCTTTTTGCAGGCCTATATTTT
>CALMBE010000488.1 GCA_937860165.1 uncultured Planctomycetaceae bacterium | reverse complement strand
GGCCTTTCTTTTTTGGTCCGTCGTAATACTTACGGGGCCGCGACCACTGCTCGTCGAACATCGAGCGATCGGATTCATCGGCGATGTGTGAAAGCTTTTCTTCCAAGGCAGGCTCGGAAATGACTTTTCCCAAGATCGCCGTGTCGGGGCATTCGGTGACGCAGTCCATGCAACCCGTGCAATTGCCGGGGATGTACACCGGGATATCCGGGGCCACATAGCTAAAATCGCGCAAGGTCGCGGTACCGGCGGGAACCAACGAGCGAGCGAGCCCCAGATCGGCAGGTAGGGATTTTTCACCAATTCCCTCTTCATAGCCCCGGATTACGCGCTCGTTGAAATCGTGTACGTCCAGGATCGGGAGTTGCACGCCGACGTATCCCCGGTCGACCAGCGTGCCATAACTATTATTGTTGTAAGGATCGCGGGGACTGGCCTCGTTCATCGAGATGGGGGGATTGACGGTAGCCATGGGATTCCTTTGTGGACTGTGAGAGACCAAACGTGGAAGTTTGCGAACACTATCCGTGTTTGACGACTCCATTGGGTAAGATATGGATCAACTCCTGGGGAACTTCCCGCATCTCACTGTAACCGCGTTTCACGCAGGTGAGATTGTCCTGCACGACTTGCTCACCCCGTTTACCAAAATACTTGCGGAGTGCTTTTTCTACCCCGGCGTACACGGCTTCGTCGTTCATGCCACTGTGTTGGCGAAAGGGCGTGAGTTTGAGAAAAGCACCCAGCAGCACAATCCCCTGCATGCGCATCTGGAGGTCCAAGGCCGTGGCAACCTCGCGGGCGATCTTAACCATGTCGATGAAATAGATCCGCAGGCGCTTCGCGCGGATCGTGTGCTTGTGAACCTCGGGAATTCGAGCCCACACGTCGGAAGGATTGTCAAAGGTGCTCTGGAGAAAGATAGCCCCATCGTCGACCAAGCCACTTAGGGGGTTTCCATTGAAAAGGGCATTGGTGTCGTTGAGTACCGCCAGATTCACGTACTCCAATTCGCTGTGTGAGTAGATATGCGAATCCGCGATCGTGAGGTAGTAAGTCGTGGGAAGCCCTTTCTTCTCCGAGCCATATTTCGGATACGCCTGCACGTCTTTGCCGAAGACTTGCCCCGCGATCGTGGCGATGACCTTGTTCGTGGTCACCGAACCAAAGCCCCCCACCGAATGTCCCCGCATCGAGAAGGCATTCGAGGGACGCAAGTCGGGATCGTCGGTCGCCGTGAGGGCCAAGGGGTGCTTGATTCCCACGCAGAAATAGTCTTGCCCCTCTTCGATCATGTTATCGAAGATGGTATTGATGTCACCCGGACGCACGTCACGACTGCCGAGCCCGGCTGCCCCCGAGTAGATGAATGGGACGCGGTCGATTTTTTCCTGCCCATTTTGTCCCGTGATTGCGTCGCAAAAAGCCGCCTTGATCTCGCGGGTGAGGTGGTTGCCGGTGGTGGAAAGGGGGTCGTCCATCCGTTCGATCACCGAAAACGCCCGGCAATGCCGCAGGGCCTCGACAATTTGTCTGGCTGGGAAGGGACGGAAGCAATAAAGGTTGATGCAACCCGCCTTGATCCCCCGCGCTTCGCGAAGATAGTCGACGGTGATTTGGGCGGTTTCCATGTAGGAACCGATTCCAACCAAAATGTACTCGGCATCCTCGCAGCGATAGGGTGCCACCAGATCGTACCGGCGACCCGTGCCACGGTAAAATTCCTCGAAGGCTTCTTCCAAGGCGGGGGCGACTTGGTCAAAACTTTGCGCGGTCGCCGTAAGAATCTTTGCCCGGCTCATGATCTCTTTGGAGAAGACTTTGCTGGCTTCGATGCGCGCAGCGCCTTTCGT
>CALMBE010000487.1 GCA_937860165.1 uncultured Planctomycetaceae bacterium | reverse complement strand
ATCCATGAGTCGTTTCGTAGTGGCATATTGCTTGACAAGCCGTTGCTGTTTCTGATCGCTATAGGGTTCGCTCGTGGGCCTCTGGGATCGCGCCTTGAGTGGAGGCCCTAGGTTAATGACTTTATTGGGAACCCGTTCGGAAAGCTTGGCCACTTGTTTCGACAAGGCACTACTTTGCTGGGAGAGCGACTGGCGGATGTTCGCCCAACCCGTAGCGGACTGCGAAGTGCTTGGTGACGGAGTCGATGGTGCCGCGGAGGACAGGTCACCCGCGGCGGACATCTTGGCGGCATCCACCTCATGGAGAAAGCCGTAAGTAATTCCGCGCTCGATGAGTTGCGATTTGATCGCGGCCGTTATGAACGTACCTGCGGGAAGAACTTGCAGTTCATTCTCAAAGTACAGTGGGTGCGCAAGTTGGCTGCCGGTTACAAGCTGTTCCGTTTTTAATCGAACTGAGTTGGGATAGGACATCCAAAAACACTTTCAGCACGCGGTTCCTTGCGGTGAATTGATTTGCCTCCTCATGTCCCTATCGGCTAGCTAGAGTACCTTACCTACGAAAATAGGCCAATCGGAAGAACTTGCGACATTCCACCATCATGATCGTTATTGCCCCCCCCAATCGGTCTGAATCGCTTCCCCTATTCGGTTCAATTGCTATTCGGTTCAACTGCGAGAATCTCCTGCCACGTTGAGCTGGAAGTCTCTCAAGGAGTATTCCAGGGTTTTCTGGTCCTTCACCTAGCAAAAGCTGCGGTTAGAACGGCACCCCAGAGGCAGGGATATCTCCCTAAACTCTTATGCAATATAATGTTGCAGCGAACTGGATGCCGCCAAACTGCCTTGACCCTTTCTGGCAATCGCCATAAACTATTTAACACGAAAGTTTTATGTATCTATCATAAGCCCGCCTACTGGTAGGGTTGGTGGTAGTAGGCCCCCCACCGAATTCGTTTCTGGAATGAAGAGCAAGTCGGCTTTTCCGGTCTAGAGGTTTTTCCTTTCATACGGGGGGGAGTATCGCTCCGCTCGCGGGTGGCGGCAGTCTTGAGATAGCTGCTTTGCCGAGGCCTGTCTGTGCTGTGAAGTACGCGGGGCGGGATTCGGCGTGTAGCGGCTTGGGTTTTGTAGAAAAATAGAGAGCGTCATGGAATTGTTGGAAAGAATTTGGGAAATCCTCAGTGGGTTCGGCAACGGCATCTTGGGTCGCTTCGAGCGTGCCATCACGACGTTGTTTGGCTCGGCAAATGCGCGGTATTTGAAACGAATCCAACCGCGGATGGCCGCGATTACTGCTCTCGAACCGAGCATTCAAGAGCTTAGCGACGAACAGTTGCGGGCGAAAACCGACGAATTTCGCGCACGGCTCAAAGCGGGGGAAACCCTGGATGACTTGCTGGTCGAGGCCTTTGCCGCCTGTCGTGAGGCAGGGCGGCGGTTTCTTTCGATGCGGCACTACGACGTGCAACTCCTCGGTGGGATTATCCTCCACGAGGGCAACATCTCCGAGATGGTCACCGGCGAAGGTAAGACCCTCGTTGCTACGTTGCCGGCGTATCTCAATGCGATCGAAAGCAAAGGGGTGCATATTGTCACGGTCAACGATTACCTTGCCCGGCGTGACATGGAATGGATGGCTCCGATCTACAAAGGCTTGGGACTCACGGTCGATGCGATTTGGTCGGGCATGGATCCCAACGAGCGGCAAGTGGCCTACGCCTGCGATATCACCTACGGAACGAACAATGAATTTGGGTTCGACTACCTGCGCGACAATATGAAGATGGCTTCCCGCGGCGATGATCGCTACTCGAAGCACCAGCAGCAGGCTCAAGGCTTTCTCAACTACGCCATCATCGACGAAGTCGACAATATTCTCATCGACGAGGCTCGTACTCCCCTGATTATTTCGGGACCTGCCCGCGACGATATCACCAAGTATGTGAAGGCTGACAAGATCGCCCGGCAATTGAAGCCGAATCTGCACTTTGAAGTCAAGGAGAAGGAGCACTCCGCCCACTTGACCGACGAAGGGGTCCGGGAAGCGGAACGCCTGGCGGGGGTGGAGACCTTCTATTCGGCAGGCAACATGCAGTGGCCCCACTTAATCGACAATTCACTCAAGGCGCACCATCTCTACAAGCTGGACGTGAATTACGTGGTGCAGCAGGGCCGCGTGATCATCGTCGATGAGTTCACGGGGCGGCTCATGGAAGGTCGCCAGTGGAGCGACGGCCTCCACCAAGCTGTCGAAGCCAAAGAAGGGGTGCAGATCAAAGAAGAGAATCAAACCCTCGCTACGATCACCTTGCAGAATTTCTTCAAGCTCTATAAGAAAATCTCTGGCATGACGGGTACGGCACTCACCGAGGCGGGGGAATTCTGGAAGATCTACAAACTCGAAGTGATCGGTGTGCCGACGAATCGTCCCATGAAGCGGGATGAGTTTCCCGATGTCATTCTCCGCACGGAGCGAGAAAAATACCATGTGATCGCCGACGAAATCGAGCGACTCAATCGGCAGACTTCCATCGAGCTTAAGAATGGGACCGAGTACGCGGGAAAAATTGTCGCCGAGGATGAGAAATCGGTCACGGTTGAATTAGCGCAAGAACGCCGCCGCGAGACGATTCCACGCGAGAAGATTGTCGAAATTCAGCCACCCGGCCGACCGATTCTCGTAGGAACGGTTTCGATTGAAAAAAGCGAACGCATCTCGACCTTGCTCAACAAGCGGGGAGTGGCCCATCAGGTGCTCAATGCGAAGCATCATAAACGCGAGGCCGAGATTGTGGCCCAAGCCGGTCGACTGGGGGCGGTGACCATTGCCACCAATATGGCGGGTCGCGGGACCGATATCGTGCTGGGCGGAAATCCCGAAACGATGGCCTGGGCCGAACTCCAAGACAAATATCCGACGCGACTCGATGTCCCCAAGGAAGAATGGGACCAGTTGGTTTCCAAAATCGAACGCCGCGAAAAAATGAAAGAAGAAGGGCAAGAGGTCAAAAAAATCGGCGGCCTGTACATCCTCGGGACCGAACGCCATGAGTCCCGCCGCATCGATCTCCAGTTGCGTGGCCGGTGCGGTCGCCAGGGCGATCCGGGGAGTAGCCGCTTTTTCTTGTCGCTCGAAGACGACCTGATGCGGATCTTTGCCGGCGAATGGGTCAAAAACATTCTCACTCGGCTTGGCATGCAAGAAGGCGAAGCCATCGAAAGCCGCATGGTCACCCGCCGGATCGAGGGGGCCCAGAAAAAGGTCGAAGAGCGCAACTTTGAAATCCGCAAAAATCTCCTCGAATACGACGAGGTCATGGATGAACAACGCAAGCGGGTCTACGGGTATCGGCAACGCATCCTCGACGGCGACAATTGTCGCGAGTTGATTTCTGAAATGATTGGTGAGCAGATCGATGAGGCGATGCAGTTGTTTCTGGACTCGGATTACGGAAGTGACTCGTTCGCCGCAGCGGCTGGTAACCTGCTAAACGTGCAGCTCGAAGGCCGCGATTTTCGTAACGCGCTATTTCACGATGCCGAACGACGTGCCCGGGACGAAGCCTATCGCTTGGCGGAGACCTCGATCCACGATGCCATCGAAGAAAACCTTCCCGAGGACGAAGATCCTTCCGAGTGGAACTGGGAAGCCATGGCCAAATGGTGTGCGAT
>CALMBE010000486.1 GCA_937860165.1 uncultured Planctomycetaceae bacterium | reverse complement strand
GCAGTCGGGCGATGGCCGTGTCGAGACGCTCGGGAGCCGGCATGCGGGCCAGGTTGGCCGACGTGCCGTTCCAATTCGGGACTGCACGTATCGCTTCGCGTAGGCGCGCCTCGTGTTCGACCAGGGCGTCGCGCAGGTCGTCGAGGTGGGGCGCGTTGGCGCTGAGGGCGTCCTCGACGACGATCACGGGCAGGTGGGGATGCTCGCGGCGGAAGCGCCCGAGCCAGCGGCGGGTGGCGTTGCGTTCGCAGTCGTTCTTGGTGTGGCCGTCCTGGTTGATGATCGGCTCGGGCGCCAGCGGGATGACTTCCTTGAGATCGGGATGGACGAGCGTGGCACCCAGCACCTGGTGGGAATAGGTGACGCCGCCGCCGCGATGGTGCTTCTCCAGACACGACGAACAGTGGACCTTGGCGGAAGAATAATAGGTCGTTCCGTCGAGGGACAAGAGGTAGCAGCCGTCGAGATAGACGAAGGGCTCCAGGGCCTTGCCGCGTTGCAGGCGGCGGAAGATATCACCGAACAGGGGCCGCAGAGGGTCCGGATCGACCGGGTCCAGAAGGGCCCGCATCTGCGTGTCGGAGGGGACGTGGTCGATGCCGTAGATGGTGCGGAAGTTGTCGTTGGGATCGCGACGACGCCCGTCGAAGGCCAAGAGGGAAGGATCCTTGAGCGAGAACATGGCGACGGCGGACATCAGGGCGTCGCCGAGGGAGATTTCGGGCTCCCCCGCGCGCGCATCGGGGATTTCGTGAAACCGGCAGCGGAACTGTCGGAAGAGCGCGTCCGCGGAAAGATATTTGCGCGCCTTCCTGGCGAGGGCAACCATGGGCAAATCCTTTCGCCTGAATGCTAAAATGGGGAGGCCAGAGAAGCATTCTGCCAACTGGCTTTACGAAAGGAAAGATCAAAACCCGCAACCCGTCATAGGAAAAACAACCAGCCGGGAATTGCTGGTCGGTTACCGTGCCCAGGTGGTCCGCTGGACCATTCATTATACCGCGATTCGGCCCCCGCCGATTTCCGGAAAAAAACCTACCGGCTCCCTAATGTGCGAGTTGCTGGAGTGGCAGCGCAAGGATACAATAAGCTACCATGATTAGCGATCCAGTTCACATCTCGCTCGATCCTCATCAGGCCGCCGTGCTGGCTGGCGTGGCGTTGCAAACAGGTAAATCCTATCAGCAGTTAGTTGCCGATGCGATCGAATTGGCTTTTTCCACCAAACAAGCTCCTCTAAAACCACTCACCACGGAAGAGCGACAGCGCAATCTGTGTGAATTGATGGAGAGCATGTCTCGGCTGCCTGTCTGCCATCCCAGCGATGGGCTTTCGGGGAGAGACCATGATCAAATACTCTATGGCCGCGAACGAACATGATTTTTGTCGACAGCGGTGCTTGGTATGCCTCGGCCGTGCCCGATGATCGTGACTACGACGCTGCTCGGTCATGGTTTCACGCCAATCGCGAGCCTCTGGTCACGACCGATTACGTTGTGGACGAATTGCTGACATTATTCAAGACGCGTGGGGAGTTTCAGCGATGTTTCGAGTGGGGCCGTCAACTCTTGGAGGAAAGGATCGCGCAGCTCGAGTGGGTTTGCCCGGCGGATGTCCAGCGTGCTTGGATTCTGTTTTCAACCCATACCGATAAGCAATGGAGTTTTACGGACTGCGTAAGTCGGGTCGTCATGGACCGGCTCCAGATCAAAACCGCCTTTGCGTTTGACGACCACTTCCGACAATTCGGCGATGTGACCGTGGTCCCCGCGTAGCGATAATGGTTCGCCCCTTCGCCGATGGGGTCTTCGCTGGTGAATCGCCCCGTGCCGGGATCGTACCAGCGGGCGGCGTGGTAAGAGAGGCCGGTGTTAACCATAGACAACATTTGCAAGGACTTGGAAATCTGAAAAGGCACCCCGTTCTGCTAATGCGGCAATTGTAGCCCCGGTATCGTATTCTTCTCGCTCCGCAAGCCAATTACGTGTCAACTCCAAGGTCCGGTGTTCTGACCCTACACCCATACTCATGAGATAATCACCCAATTCTCGCAGGTCTTCAGGCTTCAATAACAAATCCTTCCAATCTTTGGCATTTTCCCATAAGAGGGCCAACTTTTTCAGGTGTTTTTTCGATCTTGGTTCACCGGCTAAGAAGGCTTTTTCTAGATTATGAATTGCTGCTTTGAAATTCATAAGACCTTCGGAAACTTGAGACATCATTAATAATGCCTCTCGATTGTTAGGTTCCTGTTCCAAAATCTGCAACAAAGCTCGGCGTGCCTCACCATAATGCGGTAGGCTCTCAGCAGAGGGTGCTCGGCGATGATAAGAGCCCTGTTTCGAAAGTTTGATGGCTGAATTCATGCTATCCCGAGCTGTGATTAGGGAAACGGATAGTTGATCATGCATTTCAATTTTCTCTATAAATTCATTCTGTTCCTGAATTACGGCGTACCCGTTCTTCGAGCCTATTCAAATCTATCCCTTGCAATCGTGAATTTGAATAGTCATAACCCTCCCTAGCCGGAGTATTGCGTCCGTGAGCCTGTTCGTAACCTTGAGGAGTTCGAGGAACGTCAGGTCCACCTCCACTGCCGGCAATTCTACGCCTTTCATTTTGAAGGTATCCCCGCACATGTTTCGGCTGGTTGGCATCAAATTCATAAATTTGAAGTTGTTCGACTCGAAATTCTCGACCTTGCTGTTGTCCTAAATCACGGCCTCGAATCCGCAAACCATCCAGCGCCTCATCCGCGTACCTTACTTGCCCGGAGTTTCCACCTGGGATAAACAGGTATCCAGCCGCATTGACACGATCTTGCGTAGTGTACCGTACATTCGAGTCGACCAGATAGTCCCTACCGGTAAGTACCGCGCTCACGTCGCGGCCCGTCTCATGGATCGGGCTGATCGTGACCAACGCCTCTTGCACTCCCGAAAGGAACCGGGCTTGACCAGCCGCCTCGCGGGCCTGTTGGCCTGCCCGTTGATAACGTTCATCTATCGGTAGATAGTTGTCCCCCGTGACAAACCGGACACCCCCACCTTGCGTGTCGACAACAAAATTGCCGTTGTTCGAGTGGTTGGTGGTGATGTAACGATTCGGGTTCTCGATTGCGGAGCGCACACCCGGTACATCACCAATCTGCTGAGGCACTATGGGCCTGCCGGGGGCAATCTCTCGGATAAGTTGCGGTGATGTATTCCTTCCGGCATTACCACTACGCACCGGGGGAATCGCAGCAAAACTCGCCGCACCGATTCCCAAGCCGGCGTTCACCACGGTTGTGACCACGGGATTAAAACTCCTCGTTGCGGAAGTGGTTACGCTGCGTGCAATGTTTCCCAGTCCACTGAGTGAACTACCCGAACGCGCGGGCCCGCTGTTGTAGTTGTAACCTCCGATGTTCACCGTATTGAACGTTGGAGAATTAAGCAGGTTCGGATTGATCTTCGGAGCCGGGGCGACCTTGCCACCCGAGTACCCACCCGCGAGCGCGTTCAGCGGGTTCCCCGCTTGGCTTAGCCCGGTCGGATCATAATAATTCACCGGATCGTTCCCCGCGTAGCGATAATGGTTGGCCCCTTCGCCGATGGGGTCTTCGCTCATAAAGCGGCCCGTGCCGGAATCGTACCACCGGGCGGCATGGTAGGAGAGGCCCGTTTGGGCG
>CALMBE010000485.1 GCA_937860165.1 uncultured Planctomycetaceae bacterium | reverse complement strand
TCGAAACTCGAAACTCGCGCCTACCAAATAACGCTGCCGGAACTTCGGAATACCTCGTTCCGGCCTACGTCCTGAGGTTTCTCGGATTCGGCAATCAATTGCTTGGCTTGCAACCCTGCCAGCCAGCGTGATTCTCCCCGGCCTGCAAGTAGAGAGGCAACCATATTGTGTGGCCCGCACCAGACGCGCCCCACGGCAAGTAGCATCCCTACCGCGTAGAGGACTCCCTTCCAGATTCCTTTCCGAGTTGTTGCTGGTGCCGGCGGCGATGATTTTACTAACACCAGCGGGTCCCAAAACAACCGTCCATCTAGCAGTGAGAATCCATGGCGGCCGTAGAGCGTGCGAATGTCGCCGCTGTACTGGCGGTTGGAATCGAGGTGTGTGGGATTCTCGGGCGACACATAGTAAAAAGGGGCATGCACTATGAAGAGGCCTCCCGGGCGTAGGTAACCGGCAATCTGCTCGACAAGTTGGTTGGGGTCAGGGAGGTGTTCTAACACATCCAAGCACAAAACGAGATCATAACTCGCTGGTTCAATTTCACTTAAATCATCGATAACTTTGACCGGTTCTTTTGCCAATGCAAACACTTTGCGGGCAAAGCGAATACATTTTTCCGACAATTCCGAGTAAGTGACATCGTGCCCGCACTGCGACAGATACAGGCTGTCGAAGCCGACACCATCGCCTACCGTGAGGATTTTCTGGCTTCCGACGCAGTGCATCCTGAGGAAGTTTGCGATCCACTTTCTCAGTTCGACTTTATAGGGTTTGCGGTTCCAAACGATGCCCCCTGTGAGATAGATGTCGGTGTGGCGATAGAAATCTTCGAGCTCATTGCACCAGGTGTAGGGTTCGATCCCCGTCTTTGCAAAGGCAGTTGCCAGATATTTGGTGGGAGATTGCTCGACCTGGTAAAGTTTCAGGCGAACATCTTCGCGCGGTTCTTCGAGCAGATCGGCGAGTATCTCCACAAGCCGTTCATTGTCGGTCAAGGGATACGGCAGCAAATCAGGAAATGGGTCCGATGCCCCGAGAGCTCTTGTGACCGCGTCTGCTTGAGAATCCATCAGTGAAGCAGCCGGCAAGAGGAAGGTCGAGTAATCGCGGCAAGCCGCCTCACAGAGCGTTCGGACGAAATATCATTCAGGAAAAACTATGTGCTGCACACGGCTACCGAATTGCGGCCAACAATTCTCGTGGCAAAGCGTGCTCGGAGCCTTGTGCAATTGCTGCGAAGACTTGAGTCGGCAAGGTATACAATTCCTCGCAAATATCACCAATTCCTGTTTCCGCGGCGATGAGTTGTTCGCCACACAACGTGAGGGTCCATTGGCCCCCTCCTGGGCCGATCAAATCTAGACCCAAGTATTGACAAAGTGACCTCTTCGAGGGTGCTTGGACTATGGCAG
>CALMBE010000484.1 GCA_937860165.1 uncultured Planctomycetaceae bacterium | reverse complement strand
GATTTCTGAACTGGCTCTACAAATACACCTGGTGGTTTTTCACCTGGACCGCCCTGTTCATCAACCTGGGCATCGGCCTGGCGGCGTTGTCGCTGGTGGTGGCGGTTCCGCGTTACGAAGGGTTTGGATTGACCCCCTTGGAGGCCATGGCCTGTGGGACACCGGTTGTGCTGAGCGACACCGGGGCCTACGCGACGTTTCTCGCCAACGGCAAGAGTGGCTTGCTGGTGCCGGTTGGCGACACGAGTCAACTCATTGCAGGAATCGACGCGATACTCCGCAATCCAACACTCGCCGCTGCCTATGCGCAGGGAGCAATAGAAACCGTGAACGAGCAGTTCAAGGTGGAGCGCGAATTAGCAGGCGTGGCTACCGTGTACGAAGAGCTTTGGCAACGAGCTGCCTAAGACAGGGCTTCAGAAAAAAACCGCAGAGTCACGGAGGAGAGGAGGGTTTAAGTCGTGAGTCGTAAGTCGTTAGAGGCTGGAGGTTAGAGGTTAGTAATTCACAGTCCCCAGCCACTAGCCACTAGTTCTTAATCGTCCTAACTTGAAATCTCCACTGAATTCAGTTTGTCCACCCATGAAAATCGCGTATTACTGCATCAACCTATCGAAAGCGACCGAGCGACGCCAGCAATGCGAACAGCTTGCCAAGGCAGCCGGGATCGAATTGCAATTCGTGAATGCCGTCGAAGGTTCGACAATCCGAATTGACCAGTCTCAAGGGTATCAACGCGCCCGGCGGTTGACTTATTTGAACGACTTGACGCTCAATGAGATCGGGTGCATTGAAAGTCATCGGCGAACCCTGCAAAGTTTCTTGGCTAGCGACGCGACCTACGCTGTTGTCTTAGAAGACGATGCTGGCTTCGAGAACGATCTCAACGAGCGGCTTTGCCAACTGTGCGAACACCTATCAGGCTTCGATTTTCTCAAGATCGAATCCCGCAGCAACCGCGGATATACGATTGGCAAGCTCGCAGGATTACGGGTGTTTGCCTCGCTTAAGAACGGCTTCGGAACCACCGGAATTGTCTATTCTCGTCGCGGTGCGGAAAAGGTTTTGCACAGCCTTGACAGCTATGTCCAACCGCTCGACACCCACCTGGGGCGCTGTGATTGGCAACAAGGTTGGGTCGTCGTCGCAGTAGAACCTACACTGGTCTGGGAACGCGGCGAGCATTCTTCCATCGGCAAACGCCCCAAGAATCGCCGCCGACCTGGCCTGCGGCCATTTTTGTTCGACTATTGCGAACACTTGCGACACACGCTGATGAAGCGCGTCCACGCCTGGAAAACTCGGCAATTCATGAGAAATCTGAATCGCTTGGAAACCAACAAATCTCCCGTCTCCGGTCTCCAGTCCCCGGCCTCCCAGTCGCCTACCATCTCCTATTTCTGCATCAATTTGCCCCAGTCGACGGAGCGTCGACGACAGATCGAGCAACTCGCCAGTAAAGCTGACATCGATTTGCACTTTGTCGAGGGAGTCAAAGGTTCGGCAATTACTGTAAGTTCAGTTCGAGGGTATCAACACGAGCGTCGTCGGCGTTATCTGGATGAACTTTTGCCTAACGAGCTCGGTTGTATCGAAAGTCATCGTCATGCCTTGCAAGCGTTTTTGAAAAGCACCGCTACTTTTGGAGTGATTTTGGAAGACGATGCGGAATTCGAGAAAGACATCGCATCCCGAATTCGTGAGCTCTGTGCGTGCGTAACAGGATTTGACCTGTTAAAGATCGACTCTTGTATTCACCGAGGTAAGACAATCGGTGACGTGAATGGTTTTCGCGTCTACGCTCCGTACAAGGGGTGTGTCGGAGCCATTGGCTTGCTGTTTACCCGCCTGGGAGCAGAGAAGGTAATTGACAGCTTAGACACCTTTGTCCATCCCTATGATACGCACTTAGGCTATTGGAGTTGGAAGATTGGCTTAAACATGATTGCCATCGAGCCACCGCTCGTGCGCGAGCAAGCGAGTATTTCACAGATCGGAATTCGTCCGAGACGACGCCGATCACCTGGATTGCGTGCCTATTTCTTGGATCGGTTCGAGAATATCCGCCATTCCTTGATGAAGCGGATTCATGCGATGAATACCAAAGCAGCCGTGCGGATCGAAACCCTGCCAATGGCCAGCAGTCCCTCGACAGAATACCAGACTGCGAGTATGAGTCCGGAATGGAAACGGAGTGCTTGACGATGGAAATCGCCTACTACTGCATCAACTTGCCGAGGGCGCACGAACGGCGGAGGCAAATCGAACAACTCGCCGAACAAGCGAAGCTCCACCTGCGGTTCGTCGAAGGGATTGAAGGGTCAACCATTCAGGCCGACAAGGCACGCGGTTACCAACGCACCCGGCGTTTGAGTTACTTGACCGATCTCGTACCCAACGAATTCGGCTGTATCGAGAGCCATCGTCGGGCCCTGCAAACTTTTCTTGCCGACGCAGCCGACTATGGAGTCATACTCGAGGACGATGCCGAATTTGTAACCGATATTCATGTCCGACTACAAAGCCTCTGCCAAAGTATTTCTGGTTTCGACATCTTGAAGTTAGACCTGAGTGCGAAGAAGGGCTTTACGATTGGCAATCAAGATGGCCTCGAAGTTTATGCCCCGTTTAAGCCTGGCGTCGGAGCAATCGGGCTTCTTTACACACGTTCTACTGCCCAAAAAGTTTTGGCGAGCTTGGATTCTTACCGGCATCCCTTCGATACGCATTTGGGATATGTCTGTTGCGATCAAGGTTTACGCGTTGTGGCAGTGCATCCAGCACTTGTGTGGGAGCGAACTGGTAGTTCCCTTATTGGAGCTCGGCCGAGAAGACGTAGACTCCCCGGGATCCGCACTTGGTGTGTGGATCGTTGTGAGATCTTTCACCATTCGGTCATGAAACGAGTTCTTGCCCTACATACCATGCGAGCCATCGAATACCATGAGCACTAACACGACCGATCCCAGAGTCGCACTCCACAGCACGGGCGAGAATAGGTTGCGATCCACGAGATTTCATACCGACTTGACCAAGTCGAATGCCCCGCGCTCGGATCGAGTTTCAACGCTGTGGATCGAAGGCGAATTGCGGCATGTCGATCATGTGTGCCTGAAGTCGATGCAACGCGCCGGGATGGATGTCACCCTGTTTCACTATGGCCCGATCAGCAACGTTCCCCCGGGAATTCGCACGGCGGATGGTCGGGAGATACTTAATTTGTCTCTCATCGAACGACTGCAGCCGATCAAACGCATCAATCGCTCGAGTCCCGTTGCCATGTTCAGTGATTTTTTCCGGATCTTCATGCTCAAGCAAGACCGGGGAATGTGGCTCGATTCGGATGTATTCGTCCTCAGGCATTTTGATTACGACACCACGAAACCTTATTTCGCTTATGAGGGGGGCGGAAGAATCGGAGGGCCAGTGTTCTATGTCCCGCCTCAGCATCCGATCATCGGTGAATACGAAGAACTTATCCAACAGCCCGACCTCTGGCCCAATTGGCTAGGCGTGTGGCGAGGATTTGTGCGACCCACTTGGTGGAGATTAACAGGGCAAGAGTTTTCGACCCAGGACTTGGGGATGACCATCTATTGCAACGATGGCTTGTCGCGGCTTGCCAAACGCTACAAGTGTTACCGCGATGCGCTCCCGAAACGAACCTTTTACCACTGGACCGGCAGAGAGACCGACAAACTGTTTCAGCCCCGGAAGTTCGACTTTCTCCTGAAAAACCCTGAGCACCTGGGGATTCACATCCATCGCAAGCAAGGGGCCTTGAAACCAACCTGCCCCGGGAGTTTTTGGGAATGGGCCCTGTCACAATAGTGGTCGGTCACTAAGAAGCGAATCGCCTCCACCACTTCAATTGTCCCACGGGAGTTTTGTCGGATTCCAGAATTCTGCGAAAGTTGACTAACACGTTTGCAGGGTCTACGAAGTGGTTCACTTGGTTATCGTGGTACCAGGGCTCCAGCAGATAGCGACAGTAAAGCGCGTCGTCTTGATCGACTGCGATCACGCGCTCGACGAGTTCTTCCAGGTTGGCGAAGTCGTAGGCGTTGATAAAACTTGCCGGATTGAAATCGAGGTGTACCAAGGGATTTCCCCAGTAAATTGGCAAACTTCCCTCGAACATCGGCTCGGCAATTTTCTCGGTGGTATAACCGGGGTGGGTGGTGTTTTCAAAGGCAATCGTGAACTTGTAGTCGCGAATAAATTCACGCTTGTTGTCAATCCGCCCGCCGATATTGTTTAACCAACGGCCTCCCGCGTCAACGCGTTTGTATTTGGAAAGCAGCTCGAAAAAGCGATTGCGTTCCTTGCATTTGCGGTTCGAGTACACGAAGTTACAGAACTTGGTTTTCGCAGCCAGCACGCGCTCGGGATCGAAGTCGCGCTTTACAAGCTGCCGGACATCGCCATACAAGGCATACAGCGGCAGTCGATAATTTCGCGGGTGCGCGGAATGGTCGAAGGAAACTGCGAAGTCACACTCGCGGAAGTTGGGGCGCTTGTTTTCACCCGTATAGAAGATCCGCAGACACGAGTGATTGCGAAAGGATTTGCCAAAACAGGAATAGATCAAATAGTCCGGGTGATCGCAGATCTCGATGTCGTAGTGCGGCTCGAGAAGTTGGGTGAAGTAATTGTCAGTGATCTCGAAATCCGGCCAGAAGTCGGCGAATCCCAAGCGGATGTGGGGGCGCATGGCAACAAGCCTTTCGAGGGATAAATGTTCCTGAAATCCTAGACGCTCAGACGCACGGCCAGCCGACTCAAGCTGAACTTACTGCTGGCAGGGCAATAGGATATTATGGCAGAGTTTTCCTTGTAGGAAGGTCAGAATTCGATTCCCCAGGATGCGTAGATGCAACGAGTCGGGGTTCGGCCAGGAATGGAGAGAGATTTTTTTCTGCAA
>CALMBE010000483.1 GCA_937860165.1 uncultured Planctomycetaceae bacterium | reverse complement strand
CGTTAGCCGGTCCGCGCGGCGGATTCCGATGCCGAGTTGACGCCGGTCAGGGGTGCATTCACACCTTGGCAGCAGCGAATACGGCCGTCACGTCGACGGTGAATCCCTCGAGCAATTTAGAAGTGGCGATTTCCCCAATCCGAAAGATTCCATGCTGGGCATAGGCGTCCCCCTGCAACGTGAGCACGGTGATTTGCTGCTCTTGGGGATCGACGATCCAATATTCGGGGACCCCTCCTTGAGCGTAGTCGGCCTTCTTCAATTCATAGTCTCGAAGACGGCTTTTTTTATCTGGACTCACCACTTCCATGACCAAATCAGCACCCTGGAAATAATGCTCATCGGCTCCAGGCAAATTCTGGCGAAGCTTGAATACAACGTCGGGTTCGCGGATCTTGTCCGGAAGGAGAGTCATTGGCAACGGTGCCATCAGAGCTATGCCTCCCACACCCACATCAGCCGCCGCTTGGAGAGCATTGATCAAAAAGAGGACAATTCTCTGATGCTCGTAAGTAGGCATTGTCAGAACCTCGATGCTTCCTGAGGTAAACTCGACAAGTTGGTTTGTGCGTTCGGTGAGCTCGAGATACTCATTGACACTCCAACCCCCTTGGGGAGGAAAGAGCAATGCGACTTCCCACGCCGGTTCGATGCCCGGGGGATAGAACTCCTGCCAGTCGAGATTCGTGACGGTAGCCATAGAAACTATTAAGCCGAAACCGAAAAGTTCATTCCGCATCCAAGTGCCAATTTGCAGGCCTTCATTCTAACACGTAGGGACCGCTCAATCCAACTCGGGGCAGTGTCCTGGCAGGGCCAATGACTTTTTCACAATGGCGGGTGCCATGGCCACGGCGGTACTCCGCTGTGGCCATGTTTTCTCGACTATTCACATGCCCACGCCGGAGTACCAGCGTGAGCATGGCACCCCAAAGTGAAAAAGTGATCGGCCCTGACGTATGCCCGCCTCGGATATCATCATCAAAGGCGCTCGGGAACACAACCTCCGGGGCGTCGATCTTGTCTTGCCACGCAACAAACTGATCTGCCTCACGGGAGTGAGCGGCAGCGGGAAGAGCTCGCTCGCCTTCGATACACTTTATGCCGAGGGGCAGCGGCGTTACGTTGAAAGCCTGTCGACCTTCGCTCGGCAATTTCTCGGGCAGATGCCCAAGCCCGACGTGGATCACATCAGCGGTTTGAGTCCCTCGATCTCGATTGCGCAAAAATCGGCGGGGAACAACCCCCGTTCGACCGTGGGAACAATCACCGAAATTTACGATTTCCTGCGGGTCCTGTATGCGCGTGTTGGTCAGGGGCACTGTCCGAAGTGCGAGCGGCCGATCACGGCCCAATCCCGTGAAGAAATCATTGCCCGCATTCAGTCACTTCCCGCTAAAACCAAATTCGCTTTACTCGCGCCCGTCGTCCGTGGTCAAAAGGGTGAATTCCGTGACCTCGCCGAAGATTTGCTCAAGCAGGGTTTCGTGCGGGCCCGCGTCGACGGCCAGATCGTGCAGCTCTCCGAAGATCTCGGTCTCGATCGGCAGATGCGGCACGACATCGAGGTCGTGATCGACCGACTGGTGAATGGGCCCAACATTCGTCCCCGACTGGCCGAGGCGGTCGAGTTGGCACTCAAGTTGGGCGAAGGCAATCTGATCGTTGCGCTGGAAAATGAGAGTCCCGCGAATGCCGGGAATACCGAGGGGGAACCTGCCAAGAAAAATAAGCGTAAGGCCGGGGTTCAGCCGGGCGACATCGTGGTGTCCGCCGACTACGCCTGCAACCACTGCGGGTTGAGTTTTCAGCCCCCCTCGCCGCAGCTTTTCAGTTTCAATAGCCCGCAAGGAATGTGTGGGGCGTGCGATGGCTTGGGGACCATGTTTACCTTCGATCCGGAGCGGCTCGTCACGGCACCCACGAAATCACTTTCCGAGGGTTGCATCGAGCTCGTTGGCCCTTGGAAGGATTTGGGCCGCTGGAAACGGCACATCTACAAGGGTGTCGCCGAGACGATGGAGCGAAAACTGCAGCTTGGCGAGGGAGCGCTCACCGAGACCCCTTGGTGCGAATTGGCAGACGAACATCGATTCTTGTGGCTCTGGGGCACCGGGGACGAGCACATCACTTTCACCTGGCGGGCCGGAAAAAATTCGCAAAAGTACGGCGGGTATTTCGTAGGATTGATCCCCGAATTGTTGGAAAAATACCGCGGGGCGAAGAGCAAAACCCTCATCGCCTCGCTCGAACAGTTCATGAATGTCATTCACTGCCCCGATTGCGACGGCCAGCGGCTCAATCCCCAGGCCTGTGCGGTGACAATCACCACGTCCGCAGAACAATTCGCCGAACAACCACAACGGTCCCTGCCCGGAGTTTGTGCCCTGCCGATCGACGAGGCGGAAGTTTTTTTTAGCGGCCTTGTACTGAATCCGACACAACACAAAATCGCCGCTGAAGTGACCAAGGAAATCCGGGGAAGACTCTCGTTCCTGACCAACGTGGGACTCGAATATCTGTCGCTCGATCGCACTGCACCAACCCTCTCGGGAGGGGAGACGCAGCGAATTCGACTCGCCGGACAAATCGGGTGCGGCCTCGTGGGAGTGCTTTACATTCTCGACGAGCCTTCGATCGGCCTCCACCCGCGTGACAATGACCGCTTGCTGGCAACTCTCGAGCGGCTCCGCGACCAAGGCAATACCGTGGTCGTGGTCGAACACGACGAAGACACGATGCGCGCCGCCGACCTGGTGATCGACTTCGGACCCGGTGCCGGTGTCCGGGGTGGCGAGGTCATGGCCGTCGGCACGGCGGATCAGGTCGCCAAACAAAAAGGAAGCGTGACGGGGGCCTATCTCGCGGGAACGCGCAAAATCGAAGTGCCGACGAAAAGAAGAATCGAGGCGCGAGGCGCGAGGCGCGAGTTAGGAAAACTTGATTCCAACTCGCAACTCGCGCCTCGCAACTCGAAACTCATCATTCACGGCGCCCGGCACAACAATCTCAAGAACATCACCGTCGAGATTCCGCTCGGGGCTTTCGTGTGTGTCACGGGGGCGAGTGGCAGCGGCAAGAGCTCACTGGTGAGCGACATTCTCGTCGAGGCCCTGCGGCGGGATCTCAACGGCGGCAAGGGGGAACCCGGCGAGCATGACCGTATCGAGGGACTCGAACACCTCGACAAAATGATCGCCATCGACCAGTCCCCCATTGGTCGGACCCCCCGCTCGAACCCCGCGACTTACATCAAAGTGTTCGACGACATCCGCTCGCTGTACACGCAACTCCCCGAAGCCAAACGGCGGGGATACAAACCGGGGCGGTTTAGTTTCAACGTCGCCGGG
>CALMBE010000482.1 GCA_937860165.1 uncultured Planctomycetaceae bacterium | reverse complement strand
GGCGAAATGAACGCCGAGGAGCTCCGAGAAACAACGCTCGACCCCGTGAATCGCACACTCTTAAGAGTAACGATGGAAGACGCTGGCAGCGCCGACGAACTGTTCCGCGTACTCATGGGCGACAACGTCGAACCCCGCCGGGAGTTCATTCAGAAGCACGCGCTGGATGTGAAGAATCTGGATGTGTAGGGGTGCAACTGCAACGGAGTGAACTATGAAGCACGAATTGGTCACGCAACTTCATAATCAATTTGAACAGTTGGTTCATACAGACGTTGATAGTGGCGTCGAGTTTTGGTTTGCACGCGACCTTCAAATCGTCCTCGGTTACAGTCGTTGGGAAAACTTTTCCAAAGTCATTGTAAGATCTGTAACATCTTGTGACACAGCAGGTTATGACGCGTCGGACCATTTTCTTGAAGTCACGAAAAAGGTTCCCGTTGGGTCTGGGGCAGAGCGTGAAGTGGAAGATTACGCTCTTAGCCGCTACGCGTGCTATCTGGTCGCCCAGAATGGCGATCCATCGAAGGCCCCGATAGCCTTTGCCCAGACTTATTTCGCCGTGCAGACTCGCAAACAGGAAATCATTGAACAGCGACTGGAAGACCGTGAGCGCCTGGAAGCCCGCAAGAAACTGACAACTTCCGAAAAGCAACTTTCTGGTGTGATCTTCGAACGACTGGGCGACAATCAAAGTTTCGCTCGCATTCGTAGCAAGGGCGACACGGCCCTGTTTGGTGGCAATACGACTCAAGACATGAAAAATCGTCTCAAGGTTCCCAAGAATCGGCCCCTTGCGGATTACTTGCCGACGATCACGATCAAAGCCAAAGATTTTGCGAACGAGATCACAAACTTCAACATCAAGCGCGACAATCTCACTGCTGAGCGCACAATCACTGAAGAACACGTAAAGAATAATCGTGACGTGCGTGGACTGTTGACCAAACGCGACATCTCACCGGAACAGTTGCCACCAGCAGAAGATATCAAGAAGCTGGAGCGGCGTGTTCAATCCGAAGAAAAGAAGCTACCCAAGGAGGTGAAGAAGTTGCCGCCGGGAGCGGGGGAAAACACCATTGAAACATAACGCTCTCAAATGTGGAATGCGAAGGAATCACGATGACCTACAGGAGAACTGCAAAGTCATTTTTTGACTCGCTGTCAGTGAAGCTGCAGCATTACTGGCATGACGAATCTCCCGGCAATGCCTAGTATTCCACTGACCGGCTGCTGGCGGTGCATGCTATGCCAAATAGCCAGAAAATGGACTTTGCAGTTCTCCTGCGCCCCTAATCGGGTGATTGGACACCCGTGCCTGCCGCTGTTATGCTGGTAGCATGGTGCAGTCGCAGGGGGCCCACTCCGTTTCTTGGGCCTCGTTACGCCTTTGAATCTCATTCCATGAGCGTCGACCAACGTGATGCGTGAACTTACACTTTCGGTGGGCTTGCTGGTAGTGTCCCTGGTTATCAGGTGCGGCGCGGAGGAACCGCTTCAATTTAATCGCGATATCCGCCCAATCTTGTTCGAGAATTGTATCTCGTGCCATGGCCCCGATAGTGCCTCGCGGAAGGCCGACTTGCGGCTCGACAAACTTGAGATCGCCGTGTCAACCGGGGCCATCGTCCCCGGGGACCTCAGCGCGAGCGAGCTGTTGCGGCGGATTGATGCCACCGACGAAGCGGAACGAATGCCGCCGGTCGAGACCAAGAAAAAACTCACCGCAAAACAAAAAGAATTGTTGACTCGGTGGATTCAAGAAGGGGCCGAATATCAACCCCATTGGTCCTTGATAGCCGCTGTCCGGCCAGATTTACCCGAAACGAAGAATGCTTGGTGGGTCCGGAATCCGATAGATCGTTTTGTTGCGAAGCGACTTGAGCAAGATGGACTCACGCCCGCCCCCGAGGCGGCTTGGCAAACGTTGATCCGTCGGGTGAGCCTCGATCTGACGGGGTTGCCCCCAACACCGGAGCTAATCGCCGAATTCGGCGACGATACATCTCCGGGAGCGTATGAAAACTTGGTCGACCGCTTGCTCGAGTCCCCGCACTGGGGCGAACATCGCGGACGGGCTTGGCTAGATGTGGCCCGCTACGGCGATACCCATGGGATCCATATCGACAACTATCGTGAAATGTGGACTTACCGCGATTGGGTGATCGAGGCTTTTAATCAAAACATGCCGTTCGATCAATTCACGATCGAGAATCTCGCAGGTGATTTGCTCCCTGCGGCGACGGCCAAACAAAAGACCGGTTCTGGGTTTAATAGGTGCAATATCACAACTAACGAAGGGGGGGTCATCAAGGAAGAATACGCGGTGCTCTACACCCGCGATCGCACCGAAACGACAGCCATCGCCTGGCTCGGGCTGACTGCCGGGTGCGCAGTGTGCCACGATCACAAGTTCGATCCGATCTCGCAGCGCGAGTTTTACGAATTGGCGGCGTTCTTTAACAACACCACCCAAGACGCCATGGATGGCAATAGCAAAGACACGCCCCCTGTGGTCGTGATTCCTCAGGAAAAAGACCAAGCTCGTTGGAACGATCTGGAATCGCTACGGACCCAGGCCCGGGTGCAGCTCGAATCGCGTCGGCAAACCGCGCGGAGGGAATTCGATAGTTGGGTCGCCACCGCCAAACTGGGAGAACTGATCGAAGAACTTCCCCAAGAAGGTCTCCACTTTTTCGCACCGCTGGACGACGCCGACCGGCAAATTCGTTATCGTGTGAATGGCGATTCCCGCAAAGCCCAAGCTCCCACATCGCTCGAGTGGCGGGATGGTCCGACGAATAAGCAGGCGGCCTTTCTGTCCCATGGAGATATTCTCGAAGTGTCCGACGTGGGAGATTTCGAGAAGGATCAGCCCTGGTCCGTGTCGTTGTGGCTGAAGCTTCCGGGGCACAACTTGTCGGGTGCCATCTTGGCACGCATCGACGAAGGGATCGGGGTGCGCGGTTGGGACTTATTTGTTAATGAGCGATACATCGGTTCCAACTTCATCCACAAGTGGCCACAGAACGCCCTGAAGGTGTTCACTAAAAAACAAATTCCCGCTGATACTTGGACTCATGTGACCGTTCGTTACGACGGCAGCATGAAGGCCTCAGGCTACTCGATCTTTGTCAACGGCCTATCTCAGGAGCTGGATGTCCAAGCCGATTCGCTCGTCGAGAACAAGTCGACCCGGAATTCGGTTCCCTTCCGAATCGGTCGAAGACACCGGGAGTCTCCCGTTTCCGACGTTTCGCTGGCGGACCTCAGAATCTACGACCGTAAACTCTCGGATGGCGAGGTAACTTCCTTAGCCAGCCAAGTGCTGTTCACGGTCCTGGACAAACCCGCCGCCGAACGCAAACCTGCCGATCTGGATGGCCTTTTCGATTGGTGGCTGGGCAATCGTGATCGCCGCTACCAACGGATCGTCGCGGACCGGGAATCCTTGGAGCGCGAGGTCGAACAAATCAAAGCTCGCAGCACCGTGGCCCATGTGATGCAGGAAGCCGAGACGACTCCCCAGGCTTACTTGCTGGTCCGCGGAGAGTACGATCAGCGAGGCGATGCCGTGCAGGCGGATACCCCCGATGTGTTGCCCGCTTTCCCCGAGGAGTTCCCCCGAAATCGCCTTGGACTGGCAATGTGGTTGCTCGAACCCAATCAACCCCTCACCGCCCGCGTGGCGGTCAATCGCTTTTGGCAGGAAGTATTTGGCACGGGCCTGGTGAAGACATCCGGCGACTTTGGAGTCAGTGGCGAATTACCCTCGCACCCCGAGTTGCTGGACTGGCTAGCCGTGGAATTCCGCGAAACCGATTGGGATGTCAAACGGCTGTTTAAGCTGATAGTCATGAGTGCCACCTACCGGCAAAGTGCGGTCTCGACGCCTGAAAAATTGACCCTCGACCCCGACAATCGGCTGCTGGCGCGTGGTCCCCGGTTTCGCATGGAAGCCGAGATGGTCCGCGACTATTCGCTGGCCGCTAGTGGGCTGTTGGTCAAGACTATCGGGGGCGCAAGTGTGAAACCCTACCAACCCCCCGGAGTTTGGGAGGCGGTGGCAATGCCTGAGAGCAACACCCACACCTACAAGCAAGACTCGGGGAATGCACTTTATCGGCGGAGCATGTACACGTTTTGGAAGCGATCGGCCCCGCCAGCATCGCTGGATATTTTCAATGCACCCACCCGGGAGCGCTGTGTCACCCTCCGCGAGCGAACCAATACGCCCCTCCAGGCCCTGGTAACCTTGAATGATCCGCAATATGTGGAGTCGGCGCGTTATCTCGCCGAGCAGACGATTCTCACAGCGGGGAAGGAGCCCCAGGATCGCATCCAGTGGATCGCCGAACGAATTTTGGGGCGTCAATTTCGCGCCGAGGAACTTGCCATAGTCCAGGATTCCTTGGATCGACTCGCCAAGCACTACCAGGCCCATGCAGCTGAGGCCGAAAAGTTGATAGCGGTCGGGGAGTTTCCCAGAAACAAAGCTGTTTCCCCCGTGGAACTGGCTACCTGGACCATGACGGTCAATGAGTTGCTCAATCTCGACGAAGTTCTGTGTAAGTAAA
>CALMBE010000481.1 GCA_937860165.1 uncultured Planctomycetaceae bacterium | reverse complement strand
GCGAAGCCGTCGGCAGACACCAACACGCCCGAGCCCCCTCCTTGGCCCGCGCCATCGAAGATAGCGACCGCGACGCGCGAGATTTTTTCGACGACGGCAATCCGCGAGGCTTCATTCTCCAGGACCTCCTTCGAGGGCGCAACATCGGCCCAAACCGCGCCGAACGTCAACATCGCGCACCAGGTGGCGATTATCATTGAAACAAGTTTCATTTTGTGAACTGGGCCTCGACCAGATGCAGGCGATCACCGAGGTCGAGATTCTCTCCGTAGTCGACGAAAATTTTCAGCGATTGCTTACCGGCAACCTCCAAGGCGATTTCGACCGGTGGCTGGCTGCCGTCGATCATTTGTTCAAACACGACTTCCCCGTCGGTTTCAATTGTTAGTGCCGCAGTTCCTTGCGCGAGTGTTTCTGGATCGATCCCCGCGATGGCAGTGAACCGCCGCATCGACTTGGGGATGCGATACTCCAATTCCGTGCGGCTCCGCAGGGCCAGCCCCTTTTCGTAGGTCTGCAGTGTACCCTGCGTGGGGTCACTGGCGTTTGGCCAAAACAGTGTCAACGGGAGGCCAGCATAGGACACATCTCGGCGTGGTAGCCCAAAGCTCGCTGCTTTTTTGGAAGGACTGGGGATCGCGATCAAAGGGGTCCATCTTTGTTTGAGCGGGGTCATGTCACTGAGTTGACTCAGTTTGCCCAGGGAGAAGTCCGCCTCGAGGAACTTGTCTAAGGGGAGATTTAATTCCATTCCGGCGGTCGTGAAGACTTCCAGGTGGTCGCCCGCATGTTCGATCCGAGCAACGGGAATCTTGATCTCACCCAACAGGCGGATCCAACAGGTCGGTTCCGGCAACTCTTCCTGCTGGGCATGGTAGTAAGCGATGCCAGCCAATTTGGTACGTTTGACGGCCAGCGTTTCGCCTTCCCACGTAAAACTCACTTCGCTGTCGGTGATGTCGTTGACAACGCCCGCCAAAAAATCAATTGCGGAAGTTTCTTTCTTGAACACCGCCAGTAAGTCGCTCGAAGAGTTGTTGGATTCCAATTCAGCTCGCCAATCTAGCGATACTGGAATGGCAAACTCGACCAAGCGAATTCTCGCGGTAGGAATCGACAGTGGTTCGCTAGCCAGGGGGGTGCTGACCGTTGCCGTGCCAGCGGATACTTGGAACGAAGTAACCGGTATCCGCGTGCCATCGCCGAGTTGCAGGTAATCGGCTGGTATCACTGCTGAATCACTCGCAGTGGCCAATTTCACGTTCAGCAAATCGCTGGAGGCAATTGTCGTAGTCGCACCAGCCTGCAACAGTGTGACCCCTTGCGTATTCCAAGCGGAAAGTGTCCCTTCGATGTGCTGTCCAGTGATCGACTTAGCGATTATTTCCTGAGCTGAAAGGCGTGATGCGCAAAGCGCCACACTGACCCACATGAGGGCGAGTAATCGGCGCTTGTAAGAGGAAATCGAAGGCATGCAAATTCGCTCGCGGCTACTTTTCGGGAGTGTCTGACGACTCATTCGCCAGGTCGCGGAAATACTGTTCGATGAGTTGTCGGTAATGAGCGGGGAATTCGCGGCCGATCTGTTGCAGGGCTTCTTCTCGCTCCTTGGGAGGCAGATCTCCCCAGCCCGCTTGGTGTCCCACGTCGCGGGGATCGACTTTCCCCGGGGCCTGGAGCGAGGGCAACTGGCTGTCTTGCATCGGAGTCGAGCTCTGGGAAGAACCGCCGCCGCCGGATGACTGTTGCTGTTGTTCTTCGAGCTTCTTGATGACTTTGTCGAGCGCGTCGACGACACCTTTTTCCACCACTTGCACCTGTTTGCCAGCCTCGCCCAAATCCAGCCGACGCCGCACGTCATTCATTCGGCGCGAAATGTGGTCGAGCGATTCGTCTTCAAGCCCCGCCATATCCTGCCGCACCAATTCCGCTACTTGTCGATACCGCAAAGGTATTCGTTCGGGTTGTTCCAGTAACTGCACCAGGGCTACACGACTCTGATCGGGCTCGACCACCTGATGATGCGCCACCATCCGGCAAAACAACAAGCTCGCCGGGTCAACCACTTCGTCCAGGCGCAGTTCCGCTGTGAGCACCAAGGCGTCGTCGAACATGGTATGTTGCACCGCCCAGCGGGCGACATAGAGTTGGATGTTGCTCGCCACGAATCCCGAGAGCTTGCCGGTCGCCACCCATGTCGTGTCAGGTGGATAATGAACCGAAGTGGACTGCTGACACTGTTCGACCAGATTGGCCACGCGCTCATCGAGAAGGGCCGCCGTTTCTACGAGCAAGTCCAGCATGTCCGGACCGTCAAGCTCGCGCAAGGCAACCGACGGCCACAACGAACGTGCCCGTTGGGCGAGTTGGGGCTCGGCGGCGGTGTCGTTGATCCAAGCGAACACTAGCTTGCGGGTGGCTTCGTAAGTGGGTGGTTCCCAGCTCGGCTCGAAGCGAAGTTGTCCCCACGCGACCAGACCGCTCCCGAGCCAACTCACCAGGAGCATGGCAAACAGGCTTGCGCGGCAAAGGGATTTCGAGTGGTGGAACATGGCAGTTGGGCTACTGATTGGCCCCTTGGTGCAAATCGCGGGTGGCGTGAAAAATGTGTTCTTGCCGTTGGGAAAGATTGTCGAGTAATTTCTGCAGTTCAACATCCTCGGTGCGGACCCCTTCGATCTGGGTGGCGTAGAACTCCGTGCGACGGTTGACGCGGTTCTGCAATGCTCGAATCATACGCAATTCGGCCAATTGGTCTACCAGAGCTTGTTCGCCGGGAGGGCTGTTGCCTTGTTGAGGGCTCGATTTTTTCTCGCGGAGGTCTTTGAGGGCCTGTTGCAGGGCTGCCAGGGTTTCTTCGAGCGTGGCGATAATGTCTTCTTCCAGGCCCTGCGTGATCTCGTCGGACTTGACACTTCGTAGCCTGTCGGCAACGGTCCGCATGTCTTCCTGGGCTTGTTGCAGGGCCTCGGGGAAAGCCACCGAAGTGCCATCCTCGCGCAATAGCAGCAGCGCCCGATCGGCCTGAGTGACGATTTGATCTTCCTTCCGGGCCAAAGTGGCGGAGGCGATTTCTTGCTCGTGCTCGGGCACTTTGACGAAGGTTTTTTCGAGGTGGATAGTTTGCTCATACACGGCATTTTGATCTTCGAGCATCTTCCGCAGCCGAGCCTCGAGCATCACCAGCATCCGCTCCATTTCTTCCTCGCGGAGTTGCCGGAGAATTTTTTCGAGTTCTGCCTTGGCTTGTTCGAGCTCGCGGAGGGCCGCTTCTTGCTCCTCGATGGCTTCCTGGCTCTGATCTTTTTTCAACCGTTCTTCCGCCTGCTGCATTCTCTCTTGGGCCTGACGGAGATTTTTCGCAGCGCGATCGGTGGGTTCTTCCTGTTGTTCGTCAGAAGATTCCCCCTCGCTTGGTTCGGAACTTCCGCCCGAAGGGGGCGAAGGAGACCCCGAAGATTTTTGCGACTTACCCGATTTCCCGCCCGAGGGCTCCCCGGCAGGTGACTCGCTGTCGGAAGTTTTTCCTGACTTTGATTCCCCCGACTGGGATTCTCCCGGTTTCGATTCTGGCGACTTCGATCCCTCCGACTGGGACTCGCCCGGTGGTGAATCGCTGGACTTGCCGTCACTCGGTTCGCCCGCCGATTTTTCTGCCGCGGACTTCTTAGCAGCTGAGTTCTCGGTCGCTGGGCCCTCGGTCTGGGCGATCCGCTCACCGAGTTCGCCCGCGGCCTCGGCGGTGCGGGCTTGGTCTTCGGCAAGTTCCGGCTCCTTATCACCACCGGCAGTGCGGGCTTTGATGCCCCGTTCTTGACGAATAAGTTTGTTCACTTCGCTCAAATAGCGGGCGATCCGTTTCCGCTCGGATTCCAATTGCCGATCACGATCTTCCTGGAGGAGAAGTTCCAGCATCTTCTGCAATTGGATTTCGAGTTCCGACTGATCCGCGGTGGCCTCGGTGAGTCGCTCCTGTTCGAGCGCCTCGACGATCACGCCGAACCGCTCCGGCAGTTCTTCCTCGCGGCTCTTCGAAACAAGTTGTCTCAGCAGCTCCGCCCGACGGGGCTGGGTCGCCTTGGACAATTCCGCAAGTCGCCCGGCCAACAATTCCAGGCGGCTGAATCGCTCGGAGAGCTGGGCTTCCTGCCGAGCCAAGTCGGGAGCCGCCGCAGGCGAAATCGCCAATACCAGCAGCAGAATAAAAGGGGACAGGTCCATATTGTTGCGGTCTTCAGACACATTGAGGAACGATTGAATACAAAGCGTCAGCACTTCCCGCTTCGTGCGGGCCTAGGATGAATTTTACCACGGAGTCGCAAAAGACATGGAGAATTCATCAGGAATTGCGAATTTGATGCGGGCCCAGAAGTCCGTTGGGTGGGTAAGACAGGTCCAAATCTATTGAGAATTATACACGAATCCCCCCCAGACAGAACCGCAATCTCAGGGCGGCTTAACGGCAACTTGGGCTTCGATTTTTTCACAGGAGGACACAGTTCGTAGGGTGGGTAAGACAGGTCTACATTTGTCAATGTTTGTATTTTAATACTCGCCAGACAGCGCCACCTTTGGTGGGGTCTTACCCACCTGCACCTGAACGCGGCAACTGGTGGGTGCGGCTCCAACAATTCGACTGCGTAGTGGCGGTGCGAGGTTCTAAGAAATGCCGGGGTTGGCTCTGCCGCACCCACCCTACGGACTGCGCCTTCGCGGTTCAATTCCCTATCTCTCCCCAAATGTTGGCCTCAATCATCGCGGAAAAACTTGACTGCTACTCAGGTTGTGACGTAAACTGTCACAAGGAGCACCCGATGAGCATTCTTGTTACCATTCCCGATCCGCTGGCTGAAAAGGTCACGCAAGCTGCCAAGTCTCAAGGCAAATCACCTGAGGATGTTGTTTTGGAAGCAGTCGCCGGACGGTTGGATCCTTTCGCCCGCGTCCACAAGTTGATGACTCCGGTCTATGACCGGATGAAAGAGCTTGGGATCACCGAAGACGAGGCTGTCGAGGACTTCGAGGCGGAGAAACATGCGATGCGGCGAGAACGACGAGCCGCCGACCAATGACAACGACCCCCGCACGAGTCGTCTTTGACTGCAATGTTTTTTTCCAAGCGTTAACGTCCCCCTCCGGCCCCGCCGCTCGCCTCCTGGAACTTGCCGCCAACCGCGACATCCTTCTTTTCGTGTCGGCCTATTCGCTCGACGAGATACAAGACGTCACCAGCAGACCTCACATCGTCGCCAAGTACCGTCTCGATGCGGCGATCGTGGCGGACTTCATTGCCGACATCACCTCATTCGCCACGTGCGTTGATTCGATTCCGCACGTTTTTGAATTCGGCCGCGATCCTGACGACGCGCACTACATCAACCTGGCGTTGGCAGCCGACGCCAAGTTGATTGTCTCTCGGGATAAAGACCTGCTGTCGCTCCGTGATTGTGGGACTGCCGAAGGACGAGATTTTATCAATCGCTACCCCATGCTCCAGATTCTCACCCCTCCCGAACTGTTATCACTCATCGATGAATCTCAAGGTTCCGATTGAACCTTGCTTGGTACGCACGTCGAGGCAGGTAGGCAGGAACAAGGTATTCCAAAGTTCCGGCAGTTCGTTGGGTAGGTAAGACAGGTCCAGGTTTGTCAACGATTGAATTATTATATTCGCCAGACAGCGCCACCATATGTGGGGTCTTACCCACCTGCACCTGAACGCGGCAACTGGTGGGTGCGGCTCCTACTATTAGACTGCGGTGTGGCGGTGCGAAATTCTAAGAAATGCCGGGGTTGGCTCTGCCGCACCCACCCTACGGACTGTGGTGAAAATGGAATTGAATTGAAGTTTCAGCGCAAAGTCGCAGAGACGCGAAGTTCGTAGGGTGGGTAAGACAGGTCTACATCTGTCAATGTTTGTATTTTAATACTCGCCAGACAGCGCCACCTTTGGTTGGGTCTTACCCACCTGCACCTGAACGCGGCAACTGGTGGGTGCGGCTCCAACAATTCGACTGCGTAGTGGCGGTGCGAGGTTCTAAGAAATGCCGGGGTTGGCTCTGCCGCACCCACCCTACGGACTACGGACTACTTTGCGCCTCCGCGGTTTAATTTCCCGCTTACCTCACTCGTCCAGCAGACTGCGGAGTTTTTCGCGGCGGCGGGCACGGGTTTCTTCGGTGAGTTGCTTTTGTTCGTCCAGGATTCCGCGCAGCAGGTCCACCAGTTCATTGTAGCTTTCTAGTTCCAACATGCGGTCTAGCACGGCTTTGAGTTGCGACGAGATGTCATCCGCGTGAACGAGGGCGGTGGTCATGTCTGCGCGGGTGCTTGCCAGGTGCGATTCTAATGCCGAGATCGCTTGCACTTGGTTGCCAAGAGCGGGCATCTCTTCGGTGGAGACCGTGCGGAGGGGGTCGGCAATTCCCGCTTGCAGCCGCTCGGTCAATTCCTTGGTGTCGATGCGATTATTTTCCAATTCGATAACAATCTCCTCGAAACTTTCCGCCACTCCCAGCGTTTCATAGGACAATTGAACAACGCTCTGCTGCACACTGCTCAAACGCAGCTTGTAACGCTCTTGCTGCTGAGTGACTATTTCCGCAGTGGGTGGCTCGGCGGGTTCTACTTGCGATTCTTCGGCGATCCGGGCCAACAATTCCCTGGTGTCCAGCATTTTTTCGTAAATCGCTTCAAAGCGTTGCCGCAGACCGAGTTCGCGCTTTTCCAGCAGCGCCCGCAGTTGCGAGTCGGTGACCACATCGAGCACAAAGCGTTGACTGGACCCGACGTGGGGTGTGGAATCCAAATCATAGGCGTCTTGGGCGTGCAAGGAGAGGGTGAGTTGTTCCCCCGGGGTGAGCACTAACTGTCGCTGCTCGGTGGTGGGATCGACTGCCATCAAATCGAAGCGATCCAGCTCGACATCCTCTCGGCCAATGCTCCCCAGGTGGGTGATTGGTCGCCGCTGGGGTGCTGCGCTGCCAACTTGCGCTTCGATCCAAGCGGCTTCGATGCCGTGATCGTCGACCAGGGTGCCGACAATCGGCAGCACCGCCTGTGGCGTAATGGCCGATCCGATGCCCCGCAATTGGGCCGATACCTCGGGGACCTCATCCGGCACTACCGAAAACAGGATTCGATAGGGTTCACGATTCGATACCGAGTCGGTATCGCGGAGATCAACCAGCAGCACCCGCTCATCACGAAAGTCGCCGAGTGTGAAAGTGAACTTCTTGGCTTGTTCGCCAGCCATGTCCACCGCAAGCTCTTGCTGCGTACTCGGGTCGTAGGCTCGGGCCGAGAGCAACGGTTTGTTTACTTCCACACTGCACCGCACCTGCGAACCGTAAGGGAGTTCCACGCGGCCACTAAAGGGGAGCGATTGTGGTTCCCAGCCAAGATACTTGGGGTAAACGCACTCGGCAGTCGTGTGAACGATTTGGGGTCGCTCGACCACATGCAGTCGCAGGTTGCCGACGCGGTCGTCGCCTCCCACCAGATCGAAGCGAATATCCCCTGTGAGATTCTTGAACTCATAGCGAAACGCTTGGGTGGCATCTTGCCCGGCAATCGCATTGCCGACCTGGGTCATCGAATCGCGGCCCTTGCGGCCATCGACCAATTGATAGCGAATTTCGACTTGCTCGGGGGCGACGAATTGGTCCGCGAGCGAGGCCTCGACATGCAATTCGTAATTATCATCGCGAGCGACGTTTACCACCCACTCGCCGTCGACTTGTTCCATGCCGACAACCTGCAAGTTGACGGTCCTGGGCCAAGGGGTCGGTGAGAGTCGCATCCTTTGCAACCAGAAATCGAAAGTTTCGGCGTGTGCAAGAGCGAAGACCACCATCGAGGCCGATAACAGGGCCGCCCCTATCGAGGTCCAGAGCAATGGTCGGTACCGAAAAACTTGCCCCAGGGGAATCTCCGCGAGTCGGCGCGCTGCTTCCTCGCAGGTGCGGGTGTACAGGGCGCGTTGCTCGGAGGAGGTGGCCAAGGGTTGGTGGGCCATTTCAATCGACGTGACGAGGCTTTGATCGATATTCGGAAACGTGCGTTCCACCAGGAGCGCGAGGCTGCTGTCGGGGAGCCGAGTGAAGATGCGCGAGAACAGTTTTTTCCAAGCCACATAGCCGACAATCGCCAGGACACTTCCCCACATCACTACGCGGAGCGCGGGGGTGGGTTCGAGGAACCAATCGATTCCCAGGGCGAGCCAAAAACAAATTCCTGCGGTGACGAGAATAGCAGCCACCCCTTCCAAGGCCACGTACCCACGGACGAGCCAACGCAAGTTGCGCACTTTGCGGGTAATAATTCGGGGCACATTAATCGTGAGTGGAACGGTCGACATTATTCTGTTTTCGTCACGCCAGTTTCAAAAGTCTGCGGCAGAGCCATTCCAGGCACAAAGCCCCGCAAATCACCGCCAGAAGACCCTGATTGAGCTTGCGGGAAAAATCGTTGTCGGGAGTGCCGCGTAAAATGCGAGTTTCCGCCCGGCTGGGCAAGAGTTTTTCGATAGGCAAATGGTTCGGATCGCCCTCGATGGCCGACTCGAAGCTGGGATAAAACTTCCCCCCCGTGCGATCGGCAAGGGTCGTCAGTAGCTCCTCGTTGCGGCGAGTGTTGTCGAATTCCAAATCCGGAACCACCACCTGGATGCGTCGCACAAGTTGCTCGTCAATCCGCTCCGGCAGGGCCAATTCGATGCGGTAGGAACCTTCTTGTTTGGCGGAAAACTGTCCGAGAAAATTCCCCGGGCGACTCGCATCGGCCAGTAAAGTCAAGTTTTCTGCATTGCCCTGACCATCGACCGCGCGCGCGATCACCCGTTCGGCCAGCAGTGGCTCACGCGCGGGCGAAAGGAGTTGGGCGCGGACCACCACTTCGCTCCCCACCGTGTAGCGATCTTGCTCGACGACCAGCCGCCCCAGGGACGAGCCTTTGAGCAGTCGGCCCTGGCTGACGTGCCGAATCAAGCGAGTGCTTAAGATTTCAAAACAGCCCGGATCCAATTCTCTGAGCCGCCACAGTTCGCCACTTCCCAGGAACAGCACCCGCCCACTGCCGTAGAAATGTTCGGCCATGTAAACCAAGTAATCCGAGGTGAGGCTGGCATCGGGGTCGCTATACCAAGCCAGCACGCGCGCCCCCGGTTTGGCACCTTTCACGGCAAAGCAACCATACACCCCTGGAAATTCGGACCACAAGAGTCGGCTCTCGGGTTCATTGT
>CALMBE010000480.1 GCA_937860165.1 uncultured Planctomycetaceae bacterium | reverse complement strand
GACGATCTGGCCAATGCCGTGGTGCATTTGCTGGAGTTGTCGGATCCTCCTGATTTGGTCAACGTGGGAACGGGCGAGGATATCAGCATCCATGAATTGGCGCAACTCGTGGCCGAGGTGGTGGGCTATCGAGGCAAGATAATCAATGACCCCTCGAAGCCCGACGGAACGCTGCTCAAGCGGACCGATACGGCGCTCTTGAATCGTTTGGGATGGCATCCCCAGATTGGCCTTCGCGAAGGATTGGCTCAGACCTACCAGGATTTTTTGAGCGAAGTTGAGAGTGAATTGGTGCGTGAGAAGTGAGGGGGGAGGTCCGTTGTCCGTTGTTTGTGGTGCGTATCAAGAGTTTTCCCCTTTCGCATTTCACCCGCCTCCGGGCGAGGGCACCACACCCGCTTGTGTGGTCTGCTTACGGCTCGCCAGAATTCCCTTCCCCCTTCCCCCTATCTTCCATGCCTCAACCCACGCTGCTTGTGATTTCTCAGGTTTACCAGCCTGATACTCCGGCGGTGGGGCAATACATGCACGAGGCGGCTGCTGAATTGGTTAAGCGTGGTGTGGCTGTGCGTGTGCTGACTTCCGCGCGGGCTTACAATGACCCTTCGATCAAGTATCCGGCACGCGAAACGATGGACGGCGTCGAGGTAATTCGCTTGCCACTTTCTTCCTTGGGAAAACGAACGCTCATACACCGCTTGGTTGCCCAATCGATGTTTCTGCTGCAAGCGGTGATTCGCGGAATCTTTACTCCCCGACTCGCAGGGGTACTGGTGAGTACCTCGCCGCCGATGGCTTCGGTGGCGGCCTTGTTGATCCGGATGTTTCGGCGTGTGCCGATCAAGTTTTGGGTCATGGACCTCAATCCCGACCAGTTGATTGAGATGGGCAAACTCACGGAAACGTCGCTTCCCGCCCGGGCCTTCAACACCCTCAATCGGGCCATCTTGCGCAGGTCCGATGCGGTGATTGCCCTCGATCGGTTCATGGCGGATCGATTGAACAAGAAATTGGATGTGTCGGAAAAATTAACCGTTCTCCCCCCGTGGCCCCACGAAGCCCATTTGACTTCGATTCCCCACGCGGAAAATCCCTTTCGCAAGACACATGGGCTCGAAGGAAAATTCGTGGTCATGTATAGTGGCAATCACGGCCAGACGACTCCCGTGCAAACGCTGCTGGATGCAGCTGTGAAAATGCAGGATCGGAAGGAATTGGTGTTCATGTTCATCGGCGGCGGAATGGGAAAACGCGATGTCGAACGGACCATGGCCACGCACCAGCCTACGAACATCATCGACTTGCCCTATCAACCGTTCGATCAAATCCAATATTCACTTTCCGCCGCGGATGTACATGTCGTTACGATGGGCAACAACGTGGTCGGAGTCATTCATCCTTGCAAGGTTTACGGCGCGATGGCACTGGCTCGACCGATTTTGTTGGTGGGTCCTGCCGAGTGTCATGTGGCCGACCTCATGCGGGGAGCGGAAATTGGCATCCAAGTCAATCAAGGGGATGTCGAGGCGACGGTTGCTGCCATCGACCGATTCCGGTCGATGGACGCTGATGAAAGGCAAGGCATGGGAAATCAGGCTGCCGATATCGTGAGTCGCCAGTTCGACCGCGATGCGATGGTCGAGGAGTTTTGCGATGTGGTGTTACGTGGGGTTTTAACTGCCGAGGCTCGATCGTAATGGTGCCCTTTCGCGTGGATCACATCGGCGTTGCCGTCCCCGACATCGACCGGGCACTGGCGCAGTATGCCGATACCTTGGGGTATCGGCTCTGGCGAGGCCCTTTCGACGACCCTTTGCAACAGGCCCGGGTGGCGTTTATTCGGACCGACATCGCAGGGGAACCGACGCTGGAATTGGTCGCTCCGTTGGATGCAGGATCGCAAGTCCAGCGAGTGCTTGCCAAGGGAAACAGCTTGTACCATATTTGCTACGAAGTCCCCGACATCGTCGCCGCGATCGCGCATCTCCGCCAAGAGAAATGTTTGCTGGTGAGCGGACCCACGCCAGCCATCGCTTACGACGGTCGGCCGATTGCGTGGCTCTATACTCCGAGTCGGCAATTGACGGAACTGGTGGAAGCCCCTCGTGAACTGCCCCGCGAATTGCATGGTGGGGGCTGAGCGCATGAAGTCTTCTCAGGAAATTCGCGTGCAAATCGACGCTGCCCTGGCGGCAGGTCAATTGGGTCGTGCGTTGGCCCAGATCAAACAACTCTGGTTTGCCGACCCTTCGCTCGCCAATGCACCGTTTGTGGAAGCTCGGCTTTCCAAGTGTGCGGCAGTTTTTCCCAGGACGGAGTGCAACCTGCTGATTCTCCGGTCGTTTACCGTGGAGCCCCTGGTGCCCCTGTTGCGGGCCACGGCGGCCTGCTGGGGCGTCGATCTGAGTGTGCGGTTAGGCCAATTCAACAGCTACGTCCAGGAGATTTTGGACCCTCACAGCACCCTGTACCAGGAACCGACCGATGTCGTAGTGATCGCACCGCTGGCCCGCGATCTCGCACCAGAATTGTGGTCAAAGTTTAGTGATCTTGCGCCACCGGAAATCGAAGCGGTCATCGACCGCGTGGTCGGTGGGTATCGCGTCTGGCTCGATACCATTCGCTCACGCACCGATGTCCACATCGTTATCCACAATTTGGAAATTCCATCGAACTCTTCAGCCGGGATTTACGATGCCCAAGCAGCAGGGGGCCAATCGCAAGTGATTCAGCGGATCAACCGCGAATTGGTGTCGCTGGCTTCAGCGGTGACTGGGTGTTACGTGCTGGATTACGAAGGACTCGTGTCACGCCACGGCAGGGAGTCGTGGGGTGACGAAAAAAAATGGCTCACGGCGCGGCTCCCCTTGGCGGGGAATTCGCTCATTCGACTCACGCAAGAGTGGATGCGGTTCCTCGCACCTCTTTCCGGCAAACAAGCCAAATGCCTGGTCTGCGATTTGGACAACACGCTCTGGGGCGGAGTGATCGGCGAAGACGGGCTCGCAGGGATCAAGCTCGGGGCGGACTATCCGGGGGCGGCCTATCAAGCATTGCAACGGACGGTTTTGGATCTTTCGCGACGGGGAATTCTCTTGGCCATTTGCAGTAAAAACAATGAGGCCGATGCGCTCGAAGCGATCCAACAACACCCGGGCATGCTCTTGCGGCGGGGCGACTTCGCCGCGATCAGAATCAACTGGCACGACAAAGCGGCTAATTTGCGCGAGATCGCCGCGGAGCTTAACATCGGCATCGATTCGCTCGTGTTCTTGGACGACAACCCGGTGGAACGCGAATTTGTGCGCGAGATGCTCCCCGAGTTGACGGTGATCGATATCGACGCGGCCAACCCCTTTGGCCATGCCACGGCGGTGCGCCAATGTCCACTGTTCGAACGACTCGCACTCTCGGCGGAAGACCGCGAGCGAACCAAGCTGTACGCAGCCCAGGAACAACGCACGGCATTGGCTTCCTCGGCGGCTACTTTGGAAGATTATTACCGCTCGTTGGAAATGGTTGCCGAATTTGGCGAGGTCGATGCCGTGACCTTGGAGCGTGTGGCGCAGCTCACCCAAAAGACCAATCAGCTCAATATGACCACCCGCCGCTACAGCGAGCAGGACATCCTGCGAATTCAGTCCGAGCCTTCGAGCTGGGTAACTTGGGTTCGGGTACTCGATCGTTTTGGCGACAACGGCATCGTGGGGGTGATGATCGTCCACGAGCAAGGCAAGGAATGGGAATTGGATACATTTCTCATGAGTTGCCGAGTAATTGGGCGGACGGTAGAAACAGCGATGCTGGCCCACTTGGTATCACTGGCCCAGCAGCGGGGGATGCAAACCCTGCGGGGGCCCTTTGTATCCACCGCGAAAAATGCTCCCGCAAAGGAGATTTACGCCTCGCACGGCTTTCGCTGCGAGCAGACAGGGGACAAAGAGTCCCTCTGGGTGCTAGACTTGGGTACGACATTGCTCGCCACGCCGGAGTGGATCGAGTGCAGAGTAGTAGATCAATTGGGAGTGAAAGCATGAGTGCTGAGGTTTTGGAAGAAGTCCGTCAAACGGTCGCCGAAGTGTTCGGTGTCGATCCTGGAGAAGTCAGCGCGGAAACTTCGCCCGAGTCCCTCCCGGCCTGGGATTCGATTGGCCATTTGAATCTGATCCTGGCGACCGAACAGCGGTTTGGTGTTTCGTTTGAACCCGATCAAATTCCCCAATTGGTCTCGGTACAAGCCTTGGCCGACGCCATTCTAGCCCAGCAGGGATAAATTCGATCCATGCAATCGGGCGCGACAGATCCTCCCAAATCACGGGCCATCGTGATCCGCACAGCCATCCCGGCTGACTTGCCGGATGTGGCGAAGTTGTTGAATGCCCGCGATGGCCAGGTGCGCGATCCGCAAACCGTGGCGGCCTACCTGTGGGGACTCGACCCCGGTCGGACTTGTACGTGGTTGGCGTATGCCGATGAACAACCGATCGGCATCACGATGCTGTACCTCCGCGACATGCACTGGCCAAGATGGGACCAAACCGACGATCGTTCGCAAACGCTACGGGCGGGATATTGGGCGCACTTATTCGTGGAACCCGAATTTCGCAAACAGATGGTTTACCCGCAGTTGGTGCTGGCGATGTTGCGCGGTTTCAAGGCTGCCAAGCTCGACCTGATTTTCACCGCGACCCGTCAACCCACGGTGGCCGAGGGACACCAGAAGCTCGGATTCGCGCTAGTTGGCACCCCGCCCTTGCGTCTGCGACCCCTGCGTCCCTTTCGGCTGGTTGCCAAACACAAACAGTTGGGCTTGCTTGTACCGCTCTGTCGACCGCTCGACACCGTGGCACGATTATTCCTGAAGCGAAGTGCGAACGCGAATTCCCAGGTTCAGGATGTCGGGATCGACGATTCCTTGATCGAGCAGATCGTGGAGCTCATGAACCAGAAGTCTCCTCAGGGCGTGCGTCAGGCCTGGGACTCCGAGCAATTTCGCAATCGCTTTCGGACCACACTCGATGGCACGGCGTACCGAATTCGCGCGATTTCGCGGGGGGGGCAGATTGTGGCGGCCGGGGTATCGACCCTTGTGGAACGGGGAAACCAGATTCGCGCTGGAATACTGCTTTCACTGGTTGCCACTGCTTCTGCATCGACCCAGGAAGTTCAAACCCTGCTCGCCGACGCCGAAGCGATTGCCCATGGCGCGGGGGCCGAATTGATGCTGAGCCTCGACCACACCCTGGCCCTACCGCAACTGGCGAACTCCAGCGGCAAATACTTCACGAATCGCAGCGAACAATACCACATGCTGGTTTACCCGAAGCAACTGGCTCAATCCCCCTACCTCGCGGCCGACCTCCAGCGGTGGGCCTTTGAGTATGCCGACCACGATGCCTTTTGAATAGAAATGAGTAGAACCGCGGAGTCGCAGAAGAAAAAGAGAAGGAATTGAAAATTGTAAATTGCAAATTTGAAATTGTCTGTGGTTACTTTGCAGTTTCAATGAATTCTCCGTGTCCTTCGTGCCTCCGTGGTAAACAATTCTCCCTCAAAGCCATGAATCAAACTTCCAACCAACCAGATTCCCCGGTGACGCACGCCTTGTCTTTCGACATCGAAGATTGGTTTCACATGGTGGAGATCGACGCGGTAGCCGATCCGGAAAAGTGGGACGACTTTCCTTCGCTCGTTGATCGATACACCCGGTGGATTCTCGACACCCTGGCAACCGCCAACACTCGAGCCACATTTTTTATGCTCGGCTGGATCGCCGAGCAACATCCCCACTTGGCACCCTTGATTGCCGAGGGGGGGCATGAAGTCGCTTGCCACTCCTTTTGGCATCGCCGTGTGGATCAAATGAGCCCCGAGGAATTTCGCGACGATACTCAGCGGACCAAACAATTGCTCGAAACGCAGATCGGGAAACCGGTGATCGGTTATCGGGCTCCAACTTTCTCGATTACTCCCGGTGCCGAGTGGGCGTTCGATGTGCTACTGGACTTGGGTTTTCGATACGATGCAAGCCTGTTCCCGGCGCGGCGGGCCCATGGAGGGTATCCTTGTCCGCAAGCAGCTCACGACTTTCGGGGATTGCCGTCGGGAAGAACGATCCGCGAACTTCCCATGAGTATTTACCAGTGGGGCCCGGTCAAGCTTCCCTTTAGTGGTGGGGGTTACCTGCGGCTGCTTCCCAGCTGGGTGATCCGTCGTGGGTTCGCCAGTTTTGAGAGCAGAAATTTGCCGGTGGTAACCTACTTGCATCCGCGAGATTTCGCCGTCGATTGCCCCCGAGTCCCCATGCCCTGGATTCGTAAGTTCAAGAGCTACACCGGTTTAGCAAGCACCAAGGGCAAATTGCAAATGATGTTGCGAAACTACCGATTCGACACTTGTGGCAGCGTGGCTGGTATCCGCTGATCGCATAAAGGATCGCTTTTTCAGCCAGTTTATGCAGATTTCATGGTGATTCGAGCGGTTTACATCCTCACCCTAGCAACTATCATGGAGTGTTCTCAGCCAGGAAATGGCGGTTAAGACAAAGTCGGATTCATTTTTATACATTTTTGGGAACATGATCGAATGAGCAAAAAAACAGTCCTCGTTGCCGGTGGTGGTGGATTCATTGGTGGATATTTAGTCTCGCGGTTGCTGAAGGATGGCTTTCAAGTCCGCAGTGTCGATATCAAACCACTCGACCAATGGTATCAAGTATTTGGCGATGCCGAGAATGTGGTCGCAGATTTGAAGCTGATCGAAAGCTGCAATGCGGCCTGCGACGGGGTGGACGATGTCTACAATCTGGCTGCCGACATGGGTGGCATGGGATTTATCGAGAACAACAAGGCACTCTGCATGTTGTCGGTGTTGATCAATACCCATCTCTTGCAAGCGGCTCTTGATGCCCGAGTCGACCGGTTTTTCTACGCCAGTAGTGCCTGCGTTTACAACGCCGACAAACAAAAATCAGAGGACGTCATCCCGCTGAAGGAAGCGGACGCATATCCTGCGATGCCTGAAGACGGATACGGTTGGGAGAAACTATTCTCCGAGCGGATGTGTCGGCATTTTCGCGAGGACTATGGGCTCTATACCCGCGTGGCCCGTTTTCACAACGTGTACGGCCCCTTGGGCACATGGGATGGTGGCCGCGAAAAGGCCCCCGCTGCAACTTGCCGCAAGATCATTCATGCCAAGGAAACCGGTGCTTCTGAGGTAGAAATTTGGGGTGACGGCAAGCAGACCCGCAGTTTCATGTACATCGATGACTGCATCAAGGGAATCCTAGCGATCATGGATAGCCAAATTCTCGAACCGATCAACCTCGGTTCCGATGAGATCACGACGATCGAGGGGCTCTACGACATGGTCGAGGAGATTGCGGGCGTCAAATTCAAGCACAACCACGACCTGACGGCCCCCAAGGGGGTCAATGGGCGCAACAGCGACAACACCCTGATCAAGGAATACCTCGGTTGGGCCCCCAGCATTCGCCTCCGCGACGGCATGGAAAAAACCTACCAGTGGATCCACAGCGAATACCTGAAAAAGCATGCCGGTCAGCCGGTTTAATTGACTGGCTTTGTACCAACGCCAACGCCCAGGGGTTGCAACCCCTGGGCGTTTTTTTGTACAGAATCTCTTCCGCTGCTTCAGCCGCTAATAGTCACTGCGGCGTGGTCGTGAGTTTTGCGGGCTTCCTCGCGTGCTGCGGAGTCGGCTTCCATGACTCCACCTGGGCCGATGAGTTTAATCGGCAGGATTCCCGAGGCCTTGGCGGCCGCCCACAGGGCTTGGGGGTCGAGTTGCTGGTTGCGCTGCGGAGTGACGATTGCCACGTCGATCTTGATATCGGAGCGGACCTTTACGACACCCTTCACGCCATACAGTTTGCGGGCAATTTTTTTTGCGCAGTTGGCACAGTGCATATCGCCGACGAAAATGGCTGTCTCTGCCGGGGCCAATTTCAGGGCCTTCTTCACGGCGTCGAGGGCAGTGGATTCGGAAAGGGGCACATCAGCGGCTCGAGCAGAAAAAGCACACAGACAAATGAGGACCGTAACCAAGTTAATACAAATTAATGAACGCATGAATCAAATTTCCTGTTTAAGACGTTAACCACTAAGACACTAAAACTCAAACGAAATTCTTCGTGTCCTTAGTGTGCTTAGTGGTGAAAAAAAGCTACTTGCGGACATAAATACCTGTCGCCTCGACGACCATCATTCCACCCGCCAGAACTTGGGCCTTGCCACGGACAACCACAGTGTCGTTTTCTTTAAGCTCGAGAAACTTGCGGGTATCAACGGGAAGCACTTTGCCTTGTTCGTCCACCAAACGGACCACGGCAAACAATTCGGAATTCTCCTCGGCGTGGGCGGCACAGAAGGCACACTCCTCGCCGGGGGCGTGCGCGTGGCCTTCCTCGGCATGTTCGGCGACTGCCTGGGGGTCGGCCAGAAAGAACACCGCTTCGCCTTTGCCGAAGGGAAAATCAGGTTGCGTTTCTTCCCACGGATTCGCCAGTCCGCCGATTTGCCCGACCATGGTCGCTTCCACGACTTCGGAATCTTCGGTCACTTCGGGGGCATGTTCGTTCTCGTGTTCGTGAGCGTGCTCGGCATGTTCCTCGGCAGTTTCAGCTTCGTGGTCGTGAGCGTGTTCTGTTTCATCCGCGTGTTCGTCGGCACTTTCTTCATCCGCGTGTTCATGCTCGGCATGATCTTCATGGGCGTCTTCTCCCTGCTCTGCTTCGTGATCGGCGTGGTCAGCATCTTCGTGATTCGCATGTTCTTCGGTGGCATGTTCCTCCTCACCGTGCCCGAGCAAAGCTTCGCGGACTTCGAACACGGTCTGCACCGATTCGGGCTCTTCTTTCAGAGTGAACTGGTCGCCATACTTGGCAACCATAGCGGGATCGAGCCCTACTTCGGAGCAGCCCAAGAGGCCGAATATCACGGCAACACTCAAACCAAGAATCAAATGACTAGACAATTTGCACAACATAGAATCCTCAAGCGGCTTGGAAGGAATGACGAATAATCCCAGCCGGAAGGCCACGCCTTCCGAGTTTCCCGGACCGAGGTGTCGGTCCGGCTGGGTTGGGTTTCTTGGTGGGAGTTTTACTATAGGGCCCTTGAACAGCCAGCAGACTAAGTTTTGCCCACTGCGTCAACTGCGGTCGGAGCCAGGGGCAGGGCCGTTCACTTTTTCACTTTGGGGTGCCATGCTCACGCTGGTACTCC
>CALMBE010000479.1 GCA_937860165.1 uncultured Planctomycetaceae bacterium | reverse complement strand
ATGTTGGTTAGTCTGACCTTCTCTAGTTCCCAATTGTCTGCGCAAGTCGTTTTCCAAGACGATTTCAATGCCGAAAACGGTGGTGTTGGAGCGGCGGCTTACAATGGGTTTGCCCAATGGACCGTCAGTGATGGTTCTGTAGACATTATTGGCAATGGTTTTTTCGACTTCTACCCTGGCAATGGACTGTATGTGGACTTAGACGGTGCCACTGCCGATGCTGGCAAACTTACCTCGACTCCGATCGCCTTGTCTGCGGGAACCTACATGCTTAAGTTTGCTTTAGGTTACGCAGGCGGTTTTGGTAACGATCAATTTGCGCTCACTTTGGGGCCACACTATTCAGAAGTGTTTGCAAAGACTGGCACTGAGGATATGTCTGTCCTGCACCCGATCACTCGTTCGATTGTGGTGGGAGGCCCTGGGTTGGAATCTATAGTCTTCGATCATGCCGGCGGTGACAACTTTGGACTGGTGATTGACAATGTCTCATTAGAACTCGTTCCAGAACCATCAACACTCGTTCTCCTCGCACTCGGTGGTTTCTGTGGACTAAGACGGAAATAGATTCTGAATCTCTAAGCGTTTTCAATCAGGAGGCAACCGGCGTCGCAATAGCGCCGGTTGCCTCTCCTTCTTTCGTCAGGTTCAATTATTTGGATGCGTGTTCAGGCTGAGACTCTACCGCTCCTTGCGGTTTTTGGTCATCGTCTGCTTTCGAGAAATCCAGCGCTGCCGAATTCATGCAGTACCGCATGCCCGTGGGAGTGGGGCCATCGTCGAAGACATGACCCAGGTGGGCCTCACAACGCGAGCAACGCACTTCCGTGCGGACCATTCCCAGCTTGCGATCTTGGTGCTCGGAGACATTTTCTGCGTCCACGGGCTGGGTGAAACTGGGCCAACCTGTTCCCGAGTCGAATTTAGTTTGCGATTTGAACAGCGGCATTCCGCAACGCACACACTTATAAACTCCGGCGGCCTTATTGTCCCAATACTTGTTGGCAAAGGGACGCTCGGTGCCATACTCGCAAGTTACGTGGTACTGCTCGGGAGTCAGTTTCGATTTCCAATCGACTTGACTCCAATCGGCCTGGGCCGCATCCGACTCGGCAGGAGATTTCTCCATGGCCTCCGAAGATTCGCTCATTGTGCCTTTGAGTTTCTTCTCAAACACCTTGCGAAATTTGTCCAGTTTGGGTTGGATCACATAGGTGCAATAAGGTTGGCTGCCATTCTCCGCGAAGTAGTCCTGGTGATAGTCCTCGGCGGGATAGAAGGCTTCGAACTTCGTGATCTCGGTGACAATTGGTTTGGCAAAGGCCTTCGCAGCATCGAGCTTTTGCTTCAGATCTTCGGCGATCTGGCCTTGTTCCGGATTGTGATAGAAGATCGCCGAACGGTACTGCGGGCCTATGTCGTTGCCCTGCTGATTGAGAGTCGTGGGATCGTGCGTTTTCCAGAATACTTCGAGCAGGTCCTCGTAGGCGACTTGCTGCGGGTCGTATTCGACCTGAATGACCTCGGCGTGTCCCGACATTCCCGTGCCGACTTCCTTGTAAGTAGGATTGGGCCTCGAGCCACCGCTGTAACCGGAGACGGCGCTCTTCACGCCGTGTAATTCACGAAAGAACGCCTCAGTACACCAAAAGCAACCTCCGCCAAAGGTGGCTGTTGCCATTTTTGTCATAGACGGAGAGTTGTCAGAATTCTTGGTAGGGGACATGTCGGCAGTCTCTGCATAGAGGGTGAAGGGAATTCCCAGCAACGCAAGTGCCAGGTGAAGGGATCCGGCGAGGAAGATTACCATGCCGAGCGGGGGTCTACTCTGTTTCATTTCTAATTCTCCGCGGTTGGAAATAACTGCCTGCTCAATCGAGCGGCTACGAAGCTGTCGTAGCGGGGGCGGCTTCCTTACAGGAAAATGGGTGATTACGCCATTTTAGCGCCAAACCCGTCAGTATCAACGCGAATGGACCAGAATGGATCGTTCACCAGAATTTTGCAGAGGTTTGGCAGAGACCGTGGGGGTCGGCAAAGCCTCGGGAGAATTGGCTTTCTCAGCAACCGCTGTTTCCTGGGCCAGCAGATCGGACCCCGATGGAGGTCCCAGAAGCGGCCCCGAAGATTTATTGACTAGTTCGGAAAGTAATGTTTGAGTTTGTTCGAAGCTTGCCAGTGCCGCAATCTGCTTGTACTTCGGGTCAGCAGCGACGCGGCGATAGCGATCAGCAATCGTCTGGAGCGCCAACTCATCGAGTAATTCGGTTTCAACAACACCAGTCGGAATTGCTAAAAAGCCTTGCCAGCTTTCTGAGGAACTGAACCGGGACAGATCATTTGCAAGCACCCCATTGGCATTCGAGAGGGCGTTTTTTAGTTGCGTCACATCGTAGGCCGAAATCACTTCGGGTGTGAGTGCCGCGAGGGTCAATTCCTGCGAAGCGGAAGTCTGTTTTAATGGCGAGGTCGATTGTTTACCCGCAATTCCCTGACTGGCTTGCTGAGTTTGGCCCGCCGCGGGGGTTGGCGTAGGTTGAACTTCTTGTTGGGGAACGATGTCGCGGCGTTGCTGAAGTCTGCGGGCTACCAAGCCTCGCAACTGGGGAAGGGGACCGTAACCAGGAGCGACCGTTGCCCCTGGGGCACTTTGGGGGGCTGACATCGCCGCCCGCCGGTCACGAAGCCGACGAACGATTTGGCCCTCGGAACTCGCACACATGATTCCCTGAGCAACTAGCAGGCAGAAAAGGCACAGCATTCGGTAGGACATAGGAGGAATCCTTTCGCAACAAGGCTGAGATTCTCGGGCTGAGCGAGTGGCAAGGTAGTCACGCAATTATAGCAATTCCGGTTCGCTGCGCCAGGGGTGGAATTTGGCCGCCGAAATACGGCTAATCTGTGTTATTTCCCGCAAGCTGGCAATGCAGGCCTAAAATCCCCGGCCGCTGGTGAAGCCCCGATTGCGAAACTGGGGACGCCCCGACTCGACTCGCTGCTGTTGGCGGATCGGACCGCGACGTTGAACACCCCGAGAAGCGGCGTTGCGGAGGGCATGCCCGGCAATATCGGTGAGCACGCGGAGTAACACATAGGAAAAATCGCTGTCAAATACTTTCCGCATATCGCGGCCCGGGTCCTCATACCAGGGTGGAGCAAATTGCTGGGCATTCTTGATCGTCGACCACAGGTCATTCAAACCGAGCTCGCCGCGCACATACTGCTCCAAATGCGACTCGATCGGGAAATTTTCCGGAAACAGCGATCGTTGGGAATCAAAGTCCGCTTGGTGGAAATGGTTCCAGATTTCTTGTAGACCCGAGGCACGGTCTTTCATGAACTGCTGTTGGTAGGAAATTTGTTCCGATTGGTGTCGGTGCTGTTGGAGTTCTGCTCCCAGCCCGACAATCTCGCCGACAAGTTTGTCATCCTGGGGTTCAGGGGTCGACCGCGAGACACTTTGCAGGTGCCGGTCTTCCAGATTGGCCAGAAACTCTTGCATCCGCTTCAAGGCTTGTTCGTAGTAGTCATTCCGCGAGCTTTGCAGAGAGGTGAGTTCCTGAAGGTGCTTTGCCGTTATCGCCTGTTGACTGGCAATTGCCGAAACAATCTGGTCACGTTTTCCCCCCAGAGCTTGTCCTTCCCGCATCACATCGGTGAGTCCAATTTCGTCGGCATAGCGATCTTCGATTGTTTCCAGTTGTTCCATGAGACCGTTGAATTGATCGCGACGGCGTTCGACCTCCTGGGACATGAGCTCAGGTGTGACGCGCAGAAAATCATAGCTCCTCCGGGCTCGAGCGTAGTTAATCATCCCCGCCACCCAGCGGTCAAGTCGTTTCGTTAGCCCTGTTTTCTTGTACTCGGCCGTCCCGTAGCCGCGTTTGTGCAAATACTGGAAGAGTCGGCTCCGCTCGTAGGAAGGCAATTTCTGCGCGGACTCGCTGCGAATCTCGGCGACACGTTTTTCGTTTTGATCGAGATTCTGCTCAGCGATCAGGGCCTCCTGGGATAGCCGCTGAAACTCTGTGTCCGTCTCCAGTTTTTGTACGACAGATTTTTCAAGTTCCTCGCGGCGAGCGACTTTGGCATTGAGCTCGGTGGTAATTTGCTTCAGCGAGTCTTCGAGTTCTGATGTCTTGGTTTGGTCCTCGGCGAGGGAAGTTCTTAGTTCTTGCTCGTGCCGTTCCTTGCGATCTAAAATCTGCAACAATTCACCACGGACTTCGCTGAAAGTTCCTGCCACGGTTTGTCGATCAATATCCGGGAGATAGTGTTCGGCCAGGTCAAGCAGTGCTTGCCCCCGTTGTTCGACGAGTTGGCGGGCGGCCTCGTCGAGTTTTCCAAGATTGGCGGAACTTGCCTTCAATTCGCCCTGCACTCCGTGCAGCACTTGCTGCAGGGCTTGTTCCACGGAGCGTCCGGACCGGGCTTGCATCACCATGATGTGATTTGCCCCTGGCGGCCTAGCACCTGCCCGGCCTCGTTGGCCATCCGCACTTCGGGTTCGAGTTCCCCCCGCTGCTTGGAAGCGAAAACCCGTTCATCGACCACGCCATCGGTTTGCTTGTCTTTGGCGATTCGCTCATAAACTTCTTGCGGAACCAACTCTGCCCACCTTGATCGAGTTTCCATCTTGCCCGTCTCGCGATTTAGGATTTGCACACCCACGGGTTGTCCATCTGCCGCACGGGCCTCGACAATCAAGTAGTAACCCGAGACGCGCTCGCCGTTTTCGTCGGTGTAGTAGCGGTCGATCCCCGAGGCTTGGCCCGCTTCACTCGCCACGACAATCTCGTATTCGGCTTCGAGCTGCTGCTGGAGTGTCGACACTTCTTGAAGCACTTCGTCGAGTTTGGCGGGATCTTGCTGTTCGCGGTGCGATTGGGCCACGGCGAGAAGTTTATCGATGTCCCCCGATACGACTTCCTCAGCCGATAGCACCCTCACGGCCGCCGCTCGGGTTTCGATGGCCGTGGTAAGTCGGTCGATTTCGGCTCGGGTGCGAGCCTCGCCGGGGAGAAATCCCGACGCCAAGAGCCCCCAGGTGAGCGCGAGCACTCCGGCAATGCCAACAATCCACTTAGTGATTGTCACCCGCCGCACGTAGAGGTGGGCCATCAACACCGAGAAACTCCACGGGGGCTCCTCAAATTCGTGGAGCTTGTCGTAGTAGTTCTCGATGGCCGCGTCGATTTGTTCCGCCGTGATCGGTTCCCCGGCGACTTGGGCTGCTTCTAAGAGCCGCTCGCGGAGCCGGACCTTGATTTGATCGATATTCAACTGCTCTTCGACCACCTCTTGTTCCTTGCGGAGTGTGGTGGCCACGTCCATGATGCGGATCAACTCGGGCAGGCTGAGTTGCCGGGGGTCCGCCGTGCCAGCAGCGAACGATTCCTCGGCGGCAGGGGCTTCAGCTTGTTGAGCGATTTGGCTAGGTGGCATGATCTAAAGCAAAAAAGTGTGGCGATTTACGCAGGATGGTGATGACTTTGAGGAAGCTTTCTCGAAAAAAACGCTGTTGAGATTCACTTCGGATTGCTAAGCTGACAGGTACGCCGGGATTGAACGTCTCAACCGAAACTGCCTCAACTCCTATACTGAGAGCATTCCTTGATAATGACGAATGTCGATTGACGAATGACGAAGGAAGTCCGAATTCCCAAATCCCAAAAATCGAGGGGCCATTTCATAATGGTCCTGGAATCGATTTTGGAATTCGGATTTCGGCATTCATTCGTCCTTGGGTATTTCGTCATTCGGCATTACAAATTGCAAACACTCCAACCCCCCGTGCGGTAGAATCAATTTATCACCGAAGAAAGTAATCCCACAACTCCCTATTTCCCAGTAGATGTGAGAAAAACGCCATGCCCGCCCAAGCAGTTCAAACCAAACCCGCCCCGGCCAAGACCGAGTCGAAGATGCAAAAGTACCTCGATCAGGCCGTCGATGTGCTAGAAAAGTTCGGTCTCACCAAGGACGAAGAGGTCCCCGCGGAACTGATTCGGCTGTTGGAAGAAGTGCGACACGTCGACGAAGCCAAGGCCCTGGCCATCGCCAAGACCATCAAGCACATGAGTACCTTCAATCGGCTGGTGCGCGAGAATGTCGAGAACATCAATGTGGGGAATCGCTATCTCGAAATCAGTCAGATGTTCGACTCAATCCGCGAGGACTCGAAGAAACTGATTGGTCAACTCGATGATGGCAAGCTCGGGGTCACCGAGAAAATGTCCAACCTGTGGATGCGGATTCAGCGCGGCACTCCCTACGCACGGTTCGAGAAGATCGTCGATGTCTATCGCGATGTCTGCACCGACACCAAGGACCAACTCAATCGCGAGCAGGTGATTATGGATGGCTACATCGATTTCCGGTTCGCGCTGAAGGAAGCGGAGATTTTGGCCCGCGAGTTGCTCGAGGCCCAGTTTCCCCATCTGGATAAAGCTAAAACGGCGCTGGCCGACTCTCAGAAAGCGGTCGATGAACACAAAGGCGACGAAAGCGAACTCGGGCGCTTGGAACTGGCCCGCGACGAAGCGCGGCACGAATTCCAAAGGCAAGATCGCTTTTACCAATTGCTCAAAGACATCTCCGAAAATCTGTCGATCGGCTACGATGTCGGCGAAACGCTGATCACCAAGCTCAAGCAGACCCACGATGTCAAAGACCAAGTCTACCGGCGGGCGGTGACGTTTTTCACGACCAATGAGCACGTCTTCACGATTCTTGGCACGGTCTACACCTCGCAGCAAGGCTTGCACGAGGCAACCGAGTCGACCGAGGCCCTCAAGCGGGGCGTCAACAAGAGCCTCGAAGATGTCTCCGAGTTGGGCCGCGAACTCGAGCGGGCCGCGCTCAAGGCGGGTTACGGTTCGACGATCAGTTCCGACTCGCTCGAAAAACTGGTCCACGCGATCTCCGATTACCAGGTAGAATCGCTCCAAATGATTGCCACCCTGCGCAAAGAGAGCGAAGAAAACGCACGCGAAATTCGCCGCGTGGTCGAAGCGGGCAAGAAGCGCTATCAAGAATCGCTGGCGAAGTTTGCTCGCGGTGAGGAAATCTAAGTATCTGCCTCATTCTGGGCTGAAAACAAGCTTGCTTTACATCGAACACCGAGTGAAAATGGGAGTTAGACCTCTCATTTAAGGCGAACCCATGGCATCGGTCACACCCTCAGCATCGTTTTTCCCGATAAATGTCGATGAGCTAGTCACTCATGTCGGTGGGGTTCCTGGTGCGCGCATCCGCCTCAAGCCCGCTCCAGGGACGGCATCGGAAGCTGATTTGCTTTATGCCTGTGACCATGAAGACCAGTTGTGTGAACTAATTGATGGCGTTCTCGTGGAGAAAACAGTGGGAGCAATCGAATCCTATCTGGCGATCGTTCTGTCTGAGTATCTCACCCGTTTTGCCAGAGAACACGACCTGGGCATCGTACTCGGCGAAGCGGGGATGCTGCGATTCTCTCCGCGTAAGATTTATCTGCCAGACATTTCTTTCATCTCCTGGTCGCAGAATCCCATGCGGGAGATGAAAAAGCAGTCTGTCGCCGACCTGCATCCTGACCTTGCGGTGGAAGTAATTAGCCCCAGTAACTCCCGAACAGAAATGGACAAGAAGCGTCGGGATTACTTTGCCTGGGGGGTGCAAATCGTTTGGGAACTCGATCCAGGGGTTCGACTGATGCGGGTTTATTCGTCCCCGGAAGAATTCCGCACGGTGGACATCAACGGCACTCTCGAAGGAGAAACAGTCCTGCCAGGATTCACGTTGCCCCTGGCACAATTGTTTGCCGATGTTGATCGAGAGCAGGGCACATAGTCGAGTGCTAAGAGCTAAGAGTCGAGAGCCAGAGGGAAATCTTTCTGGCTCTCGACTCTCGACTTTTCGCTCTCAGCGCTACACAAACACCTCGATCCCCTTGGGCTGCGGCTCGGGGAAAGGCTCGGCGCAGCGGGCGCACCGCTCTCGGTTGCGGGGGACTTCGCACCCGCAACTGGGGCAGCTTTCGTGGGCCAGGCGGGGGTTCATGATCCAGTAGGCGACGAGTCCCGGCACTCCCAGCAGGAACACGAAGATCGCCCACAGTTGGCCGTGCGAAAAATGCTGCCGCTGGTGACGTCGCCAGGCCACCCCGGCCAGCGCCGCCGAGAAGAGCAGCACCGCCACGCACGCGGGCCACGAATCGTGCCAGGACTGCCGCAACCCAGCGGCATAGGTTGGCACCTTGTGGTGATTGACCATTGCGAGCGGCCCCGAGAGTAGTTCAATGACTCCCCAGGCTGCGGGAATCGGTGTGAGGCCGGCAACTTTCCACGATTCCTGGCGAGGAGTGGGGGGGACGTATCCCAGTAGCTCAACCTGCTCGGTCCGCACTTCCTTGCCGGTAGTGTCGAGCCACACCAATTCGGTCTTCGAGCCGCGCTCCGAATAGCCATTATCAATTTGAACCAAGAGTTGTTCATTGCCGAGTGAAATGCAATTAAGGGAATCCAGGACAAACTCATTTTTCAGTATACTCAATAGTCATCGAACAAACCCAAGTTTTTCCACTGCCAGTTGTATTTTTCCGGACTACGGTAAAGCTGTAGGTACCAGCAACATCGTGAGCAGCCTCTCTTGCATTTTTTTCGGCCTCACCCCTGGTGTCGCCTGTGCCAGTTACATTCGCCCTGACCTTTTTGGCAGCAGCAACAAACGGAAGGCTTTCAGGGCTTTCCGCATGAGTGAGAGATAAGCCAATACCGAAGAACATCGACACGATCATCAACAGTAACATTAACTTCTTCATGGCATGAACTCCTGATATCTGTAAGACGTTTGACTGAGGACTTATTGTAAACTTTCCCACTTTATTTGCAGCCAATTAGATGCTGACTTCCAATCTTTCATGAATCTCTGCAAGTCACCTTTATACTCCAGATCGTATTTCACTTCGGTACCATCTCCTAGCGTTAATACAATGCCAGTTGGTCTCACTCTATCATCAGGAGAAACCTTTAAGATATGGTCATTTTGTTCTAGATGGTAAGCTACTTTTTCGATGATTGAATTCACGGCATTCTCCATAGCATTATGAAGGTAAGGTAGTTCGAACTAGGAATGTCTTACGACACCGATTTAGAAATTGCCTGTATTACGCTAGTCTAACTGTTCTGCCTCGGCCGGAACTGGAATATTCCCGCAGCGTCGTCATCTTAACACCAACTGCGGTGGGAATCAATGAAACAGACTTAAAACGG
>CALMBE010000478.1 GCA_937860165.1 uncultured Planctomycetaceae bacterium | reverse complement strand
AGCACCCGCCTCGCTCTGCATTTCAATGACCTCGGGGACGTTTCCGAAGATATTTTTTCGTCCCTTGGCGGTCCAATGATCTGCAAGTTCCCCCATCGGCGAAGCGGGAGTGATCGGATAGATGGCGATCACTTCGCTGACGAGATGGGCAATCAAGGCAGCCGCCTCGTTGCCATCCAAAGTTTTGGTCGCTCGGTCGTCCATGCGTGTCATTTCTCACTACTTCTGAAAGGAAAATCTCACGGCCTGCCACACACTACAGATACTGTTCTCGTATCAGGTATCGCCAAGCGGGACTGCGCGTGGCAGACCATGGACCAATAAGTTTGCACCTCTATTTCGCCGCCAAGACAGTTTTTGTGGTTAGTGCTTAGTCAAAGCGATTCTTGAGGGTGCCATGGCCACGGCGGTACTCCGCTGTGGCCATGCTTGTTCGGCAATTCTCATGCCCACGCCGGAGTACCAGTGTGAGCATGGCACCCCGAAATTCCCTGTGACACAGCACCAGCAAGTAAAATCCTCAGTCGCTTTCGAGCCGAACACCCGCTAGCGGAAAACTTGAGCCGCACATTTCCAGCAATTGCAGTCGAGTCCCGCTGAGTCGCAGGGCCAACGCAGACGCCGCCTGCCGCATGAATTCGTAGCCTATCGCGGGATGCTTCGCGCAAAAGTCGGACAACTCTTGGCCATCGAAGACAATTGCTTTGACGGGGGTGATGGTCGTCGCCGAATCGGTCAATCGGGTTCTGCCTAGCAGGGCCGACCAGCCGACCAAGTCTCCTTCGCCCACAACCGCAATCTGCCGGCAACTTTCCTGCGGTTCACAAATTGCCAACGACACCTCACCCCGCGTGAGAACGTAAACTTCGCGGGCGCGATCGTATTCTTCAAAGATGACATAATGGGGAGGCAATTCGACCTCTCGGCAGATCGCGCCAAGTTGTTCCAACTCCTCCTCCGATAGGTTCCGGAAAAAGCGGCTTTTTTTCAGGCCAGATACTAGGGCTGATTCAACCACAATAGTCCTCCTTTGTTGCTGGGGGGTACGCGCGCACGAAAAGTGGTTGCGTCGCCTGTTGTTCGTTGTCTTGCATAACGTCATTTGACCAATTGTTTTCGCAAAAACTCTGTTACCCGCTGCGGACTGACAATCCCCACGACCTGATGTTTAACATCGATCACCGGCACATGTCGAAAACCACAGACAGCCATGACCGACAAAGCGGCTGCAGAGGAGTCGGAGTCAAATACACAGACCGGATCGCGGGTCATGACTTCGCTTACGGGTCGCTCCCGCAGGGTGTCGTATTCCAGGGCGACTTTGTCGAGCACGTCGCGATCGGAAAAGACCCCTACCAAGCGGCCTGCTTCTTCGATCAGCAGACAGGCGACCTTCAACTTAGATAACGCCTGCACTGCTTCGCGGATCGTGGTCTGGGGCGAAATCGCCGCAACCGGTCGATACTGAACGCTGGTTACCTTCTCCTCGGCCAACGCTTTCATCAGGGGGTCGCAGTAGACTTTCGGGTCATAGTTTTTCAGGGGGTCTTGAAACTCGTCGCACGGCGAGGAAATCGGTTTGGAATTCATGGTTACGCTCCTTCCCTTTCGACTGGATAGGGATTGCCACCGATTCGCTGGACGCTTACTTGCTGCAGAAAATGCTCGGCAACATATTCCATCAACCCTTTTTGACCGGTTAATCCGACGACCTTTCCTTGGTCGTCGACCACAATCAGAAAGCGAATGTTCTTGGTTTCGAGGGCGTCCAGCACGGCAGAAATAGGATCGGTGATAGTTACCGCGGGCCAGTCCCTCGTCAGATAGCGTGTAACCGGCTCATCCCAAACCAGCGACTCTTCGCTCAACAAGCGCGTTAATTCAGACTCGGTGAACATTCCCAGTGGGATGCGGTTTTCGTCGACGATGATCGCACAGCCGAGCTTTTTCTCGCGCATGGCCTGAATCGCATCCTTTACCGTAGCAGTGATTGGCAGAGCAACCGGCTCGCGCAACGCCAACATTCCGACCGGTTCGCAACGCATGTTTTCATAAAGTTCCATCGTTATCTCCTGATTGTGTGGTATCCCGTCCGGTCACTAGGCAACAGATCAAGGAAACCAATAATCCGATGAGTAACTGGTGAGCGCCTTCATATAGTTGCCGCGCTCTAAGGTGCTTGGATCGGGGCAATTCGCCAGGCTCATGCTTCCCTTTAGTTGTTCGACCGACTGGTACTCTTTTTCGATTAATAAGGCTTGCAATTCTTCCAGCAGAGTCGCCACATAGCGAGGTCCCTTCTTCAATAGCACCGTAGTAATCATGGCAGCATCCGCTCCGACCAGTAGCACTCGCAGCACATCGGTCGCGTGATGGATGCCGCTCGAGGCTGCGAGCGAGCACTGCAATTGGTCACGCAAAATCGCAATCCAACGGAGTGGTAATCGCATTTCGGTGCGTTGGCTAAGAACCAAATCAGGAACCATTGCGAGCGTTTGCAGGTCTAGTTCTGGTTCGAGAAAGCGATTGAACAGGACGAGCCCCTCCGCGCCCACGGTCATGAGTCGATAGGCGATATTGGGGATGCTGGAAAATTGAGAGCCGATCTTAACAGCCAACGGGATCGAGATCGCTTGTTTGACACTTGCCACGAGGTCGACATAGCGTTGTTCAACGTCGAAAGCATCCATGCCGCATTCGGTCGGTACAAAGTACACATTAAGTTCCAAGGCATCCGCACCCGCATTTTCGAGCATCGAGGCGTAACGCGTCCAACCTCCAAAGGTGTGGCCATTGAGGCTGGCAATCACGGGGATTGAGATCGCCCGCTTGGTCGCTTCCAGTGCGTCGAGATATTCCTGTGGGCCTTTGGAGTAGTTGTCTGTTGCGGGGAAGTAAGATAAAGACTCTGCGTAAGAGTCCGCCTGATATTGATAAATGCGTTGAATCTGGGATTCCTCATGCTCGATTTGCTCTTCAAACAACGAGGGCATGACTATCGCCGAGATACCGCTTTCTTCCAGGCTTCGCACGGCATCCAAGTTTCCCGTCAGCGGCCCTGCCGAAGCAACCAGAGGGTTCTTCAGTCGCATGCCGAGATAGTTCGTCGAGAGATCAACGCTCATCGTCTTGCTGCCTTAACCAAGGGCCGGAAGTCACTTGCCGATTGCGAATGCTTCGGCGGACTTTTCATAGGCAAATGTTATTCCATAAGTGCAGTCGAACTGGAGGGCGAACCTGCAAGCGGAAGTGTCTGGCGGTCGCTGGCAAATAATTGGATTGCGAGTTTCCCAAAAAATGGGATCGCCGCTGGCCCTGAGAGACCGCTCGTGCCGAGAAGTGTGCCTGATCCGCACACCTTCGTGTCAGAAACGGAAGTTCCGTTTCGGCGAGCGGTGGGCGTTAGCCCGCTGTAGACGCAGGGCACTTACGTACCCCGCTGGCCAGAACACCTGAACTGGGAGGCAGTTCCTAGGGCACCCGTTCTTTCGCCTCTAATTGGCGGATCCGCTCGGCTAATTCTTCGAGCCGTTTGGAGAGTTCCACTTTTTCATCAGCCGGCGGTGCAGGTGGCTGGGTCGCAGGCTTAAAGCCATCCATCCACGCCTTGACCCAATGCATGGGGTTCGCCAGATTCTGCCCCGAAGCACCATGACGTTTCAGATACTCCAAGTAGGTCAACGATTGCTGGAAATAATCGCGGAGGAAATCCGTTACCATTTCATTCGAACGGACAATGCTGTGCAGCATGTCCACGGGAAAGACTGAGATCTTATCGGGTTGCCGGTCGAGGATCAGTTGGGTCAGCACGGCCCGAGTCAGCGATTCGCCAGTCTGGCTATCGCTGACTTCAATCGTGTGACCTTGGCGAATCAAGTCTTCGAGTTCTTGAATCGTGACGTATTTGCTCGCATCACGCGAGTAAAAACGACGATTAGGGTAGCGTTTGATTTGAATGACTTCGTCGGCCATGGCAAGGAATGGTATGTTGAGGTGAAGTAGTAAACCTGATCCAATTCTAGCCGGGAGCGAATTGCAAACTTATTTCGGTCAGGCGGGGCCATGCCAGCCAGCAATCAGGTTGACTTCGGTGACTTCCCGAAATTGAAAGATCGAATAGGGTTCTGCCTTCCCCGTGTCCTTATTTAGTTTGACAGCTAAGGCATCCCGGGTAATGCCAGCCGCTGGGACACAAATCGAGGCCACTCCGTGCCGGGCGGTGATTTCATCGTAGATTTGCCCTCGAAAAGTATCGTTGGTTGTATCCCCCACATGGGCCTCTGCCACTTGACGGCCGACTTCCGCGTTGATCGATTCGGCCAATTCGAAGACTTGATCCCGACGATCTATCATCACGACGGCCCTAGCTCCCCGCAGTGCCAGCTCTCGAGACACTGCCGATCCGATTCCACTCCCCCCACCGGTCACAATAGCGACTTTGTCTTTCAACCGGTGCATGTGTTCACCTTATAAAAAAGAAATGTTTCTTCCAAGCTTGCAGATC
>CALMBE010000477.1 GCA_937860165.1 uncultured Planctomycetaceae bacterium | reverse complement strand
AGCCTACGGCGCGGCCCTTGGGCTGACACTGGAGCAATTGACCGTTGGCTTGCCGCCTCAGATTCTCAACGTCATTATCAGTGGTTCAACCTCCACTCACGCCCCATTTTCGTTCGACACCGTTGATGGCAGCGGGCTACAAATCCGCACGGTACCAGTTGGTTTTGCCGACACCATCTCGATAGTTTTTAGCGAGAATGTTGCTGTATCGGCAAACAATTTGATTGTGGTGGGGCTCACTACAGCCAATGTTCCACAACTTGCCGAATTCATCTACGATTCGTTGACCTACACAGCCACCTGGAGATTTGAAGGGTGGGCTTTGGGCGACAACTATCTCTTGCACCTCTCAGATAGTATCACCGATGCCGACGGGAATTTCCTCGATGGCGAATGGACTAACCCAGCCAGCATCACCACCACCAATTCCCTGGTGAGTGAATTCCCTTCGGGAGACGGAATCTCAGGTGGAGCGTTCTCGTTCGTTATGACGCTCTTGCCGGGGGATGCCAACCTGGACGGCATCGTTAATTCAAGTGACTCCATGATCTGGACACAAAATGCTTATAGAGGACAGGGGACCAAACTCTTTACGCAAGGCGATTTTGACGGTGATGGATCGGTAACGACCTCCGATGTTTACTTGCTCTACCAGACTTTCGGCACCGATTTACGCACGACTTCTATTCTCTCCGACCTGGATAGCGATGGTGATGTAGATGTGGTGGATCTTGCCATCATCGAACTCAACTATGGGATGACGAACGCAGACTGGGCTGATGGCGATCTCAACGACGACAATATCGTCAATGACCTGGACTTAGACCTGGCCTTCGCTCAGTTCGGTCTGTGGCTGAATGTGGTGGCGTAGGAGTCGAGAGCGGAGAGTCCAGAGTCGAGTGCCAGGGGAAGAACTCCGGGGGCCCACCACGGCGGGTAAACCGGGACGCCCCGGCTCGCGGTGGTTTTTCTCCGCGAACAGCCCATCGGTGGTAGGGTCTCGCGTTGGGTGATTTTCCAATTATGATGGAGTCTCACTTTTAGGCTCGCACTCTAGCTCGGGAAATCACGAAAAACCATGTCGGCAAGCATACGAATTCTAGTTACCGGGGGGGCGGGCTTTCTCGGTTCGCATTTGTGTGAACGCCTGGTTGGGAAGGGACACGACGTGATCTGCGTCGACAATTTCTTCACCAGCCAGAAAACTAATGTGGCCCATCTGCTCGCGCACCCGAATTTCGAGCTTGTCCGCCACGATATCACGCATCCGCTGTTTCTCGAAGTCGATGAGATCTACAACCTGGCCTGCCCCGCCTCGCCCGGCCATTACCAGTACAATCCCATCAAGACCATGAAGACCTCGGTGCTCGGGGCGATCAATATGCTGGGACTGGCCCGACGCTGTGGGGCGAAGATTTTGCAGGCCTCGACCAGCGAAGTCTATGGCGACCCGGAAGTGCATCCGCAAACGGAAAGTTATCGCGGCTGCGTGAATCCCGTGGGCCCCCGGGCTTGTTACGACGAGGGTAAGCGAGCGGCCGAGACCCTGTTTATGGATTACCACCGCCGGAACAAGATCGACATTCGCATCGTGCGGATTTTCAACACGTACGGCCCGCGGATGCACCCCTACGATGGCCGAGTGGTTTCCAACTTTATCCGACAAGCACTGCGGGGTGAAGATATCACGGTGTTCGGCGATGGTTCGCAGACGCGGTCGTTCTGTTATCGCGATGATTTGGTCGAGGGGATCGTGCGGATGATGAACGGGGCGAGCGACTTCATCGGGCCGGTGAATATCGGCAACCCGGGCGAGTTCACAATTCGCGAGCTTGCGGAACTGGTGATCGAGTTCACCGGTTCCAAGTCGAAAATCATCGAGTGCCCCTTGCCGGTGGATGATCCCACACGACGTCGCCCCGATATCACGTTGGCCCAGAAGCACCTGGGCTGGGAACCGAAAGTGGCGCTCCGCGAAGGCTTGATCAAAACAATCGAGTGGTTCCGTTCGATCCGCCTGGAAGACTACCGGGCACCAACTCCGAATTTTTAGAAGGGGTGGGTCGCTAAGCCGCAAGCGGCGTTTGCACTAGCTACTCGCGCCTTTCTACTAACGACTTACGACTGCCTTGCGGAGGATCACTTGGTACAGCAGCGGCCTGGCAATTCGGAAGAGCGCTAGTCCGGTGATGATTCCCATGATGTCGAAGAGCCAGTCGATTCCGTCGCAGGAGCGGCCCACGGGGAGTTGGGTGATTTCGTCGAAGGCCCCATAGATCGTGCAAGCGAGCCAAACCGTGAAAAAATGAATTGGCTGCAGCGGACCCTTGCTGAGCTCCCAACTTGCCAAGATGCACAGAGCTAGGATGCAGTAGGCCCAATAGTGCAAGAGTTTGTCGCCCATGCTAAAGCTAGGACTCACAATTCCCGGGAGATGGGTTCCCAGAAACATGGCGAGCAAGCAGAATAGGGTAGCCCCACGAACGTAGGCGGCAGCCTTCCGAATTCGCTGGACTTTGGAATCGCTAATTTCGAGCATGGTGTTGTTCCTGACTACTATTCTAGCAGAGAATTCTAGCTCGAAAGTAAAGAACTGGGATGAATTATTTGTGGTTCGTCCAAGGACGTCGAAAACAAGCCTCCCTGCTAGAGTCCACGGGCCCCCCTAGCCGGAGGGCCACTGCCCTCCGGGAAATCGCCCGGAGGCAAGCTTGCCTCCGGCTAGGGGGGGAATGAGTCCTTGGATCCCTACGGGGGCGCATCGGAGAGAGTTCAGTTCCAGGCGAAAACCGAGTTTCCATGAACGATAGCAACGACCTACCTGTTAGCGAAAATCTCGATTCTCACTTCATGGCATTAGCACTACAGGAAGCGGAGATCGCGGCTTCTAAGGACGAAGTCCCCGTGGGAGCCATCATCGTGCGGGATAATCGGGTCATCGCGGCGGCCCACAATCTGCGCGAGCAACTCCGCGATCCCACGGCACACGCCGAGATGCTCGCGATTACCCAGGCCGCAAGTGAGGTAGATTCTTGGCGTCTCGAGGGGTGTACGCTGTATGTCACGCTCGAGCCTTGTCCGATGTGTGCCGGGGCGATCCTGCAGGCCCGGATTGCCAGAGTCGTCTACGGGGCCGCCGATCCCAAGGCCGGGGCTGTCGCCAGTCTCTACCAACTTCTCCAAGATTCGCGGCTCAATCACCGAGTCGAAGTCCAGGCGAGCGTCCTTGCCGAGGAGTGTGGCGCGATTCTCACGAACTTTTTCCAACAGAAACGCCGCAACGCCAAGGACTGACCACGGACGAAGTGACTTGTCCAAGGAACAGGGAATCGTCAAACTGGGGTTAGCACTCGACAACTCTAGCGACAGTGCCGATTGTGCGGGCAGGCTGGCAGGGAATCGGAGCCCCCCGGGCAGGTTCCCCCGGGCAGGGCAGCAGACACCACCTAAACTAGTGCAGGACAAACTACCGGCCTATTTTCCGGGTTTGCTGAAAAAAAGTTGTCCCCATCTGGCCAATTGGCTAAGATGAAAGCGTAGTAGTCAACCATTCTATTCAGAATCAATTGGGGTTCGGACCATGTGTCTCCGCTTCGGTAACTTGCTGGCGATGTTGCTAATGGCCACTACTCTTTCGCAGGGGACTTCACTCCGCGGTCAATCATCCACAAGGAGTGGATATGCCGACGCGACACTCAGAGGTTTGCAGCGTCAGAACAGCACAGAGCAATATTCGATTTCGACGATTCAACGTCAGAACCTCGCCCAATCGATCGGAACGGTGGGGGTCAACGGCGTGAACGCGCGTAATTACTCGGTGGGTCAACTCAGTACACCCGCTCCGCGGAGGAAGCCGTTTTCTAACGTGCAGCGTGGCCCAGCGGTAAGTCCTTATTTGGCGCTTTCGAATCCGTTTGCCACACCGTCGGATTACTATTCGATAGTAAAGCCCCAGCAAGAGCAGCAACGGATCAACCAACAATTAGCCAGACAACAGTATGCCCAAGAGAAAAAGCTGAATCAGGTAGCCGCCCAGGGACCCTATTCGGTGACGGGCAATGAAGAAGCGGCTCCTACGGGCCATACGTCGGGCTTCATGCAATATGGCAGCTATCTGAACACGGGGAATTACTTTGCCCCTGCTACCAAGCCTAAAAGCCAGCAACACTAGTGCAAGTCCTTAAATTGCTGAGGGGTGACTCAAGAATACAGGGCCGATCACTTTTTCACTTTGGGGTGCCATGCTCACGCTGGTACCCCGGCG
>CALMBE010000476.1 GCA_937860165.1 uncultured Planctomycetaceae bacterium | reverse complement strand
AACTCGTTGAGCGTGTTCTCGTATCACTATTGATCGATTTGGGTCGGTATCGTTTATAAAACGGTCAGCGTGCGCCTTAACAGCCAAGCGGTCTGGCTTTAATGCCTCATAGGCATCGTTAATTCTTAGAAAATCTTGGCGTGCTGCTCGAAGTCGTCTTTCGGCATCTTCAAGATTAATCATCTTGCTGCACTTCCTCCCAATTCAATTCACAGTGATGTCCAATAAGTGAATTGCGCGTTGGCAAATCAAGAATTTCTTCTACTCACAACTATGCGGTTTAGTCCAAAAATTCGAGCACTTAAAGTGCCAGACTCCTCTTGTAGCCACATTTACGCGTACAGAATTCGAATGGTCCGAATTGGCTGGTTCGTCTCATCACTGAGCCTTCCTCACATTGCGGACATTGCCGCAGTCTCAAAAAGGGTTTTGCAACTTGGATGGGGATTTTCTTGTTTCCGTTGTGTAGTGACTGCGCGATCGCCTTCTCAGATACAAGTTCAAATACAAACGATGACGCCTGCCCTTCTGGACTGAGTATGTAAACCTTGTCTCGCGCGCGAGTAAGAGCAACGTAGAAAAGCCGACGCTCCTCCGCCCATGTCATGTTATCTGCTGCCGGCATGAAGAGCGCCAATAAGGGGTCATCCTGGATCGTTGATGGAAAATCCTGCCCTTTTCTGTTGCAGACGCCCAACACGAAAACGATATCAGCCTCGAGACCTTTTGACCTATGGATTGTCAGAAACGAGATATCGAGTATTTTTTCATACTTCTTTTGCCACAAGCCTAGATTCTTAGGTTCCAGATTGTTGTATCGCCCAAGAACATAGACTGCGAGTTTTTTTGGTGAATTCCGATGCCGTTGCGCCAAAAATTCAAGTTCCTGATCTAGAAATGACTCCGCGTTATCGGTGTGAATGACTACCTCTATGGACTTCTGGTCACCAGGAGTCGACGCGCTCACCTTCTTCCGCAATTGCGCGGAATTCCGCATAATGAAATTTGAAGCGGCATCGGCTATGAACTGATTGCTCCTGAATGTGAATGTCAGGTAGTTCGTCGCCGTATGCCCAAATCGCGTGCTGAACTGCGTCATGGAACTTATGTCCGCACCGGCAAACCGGTAGATTGACTGCCAATCATCGCCAACGCCAAAGAGTCGAATGTCGGGTGATTGTGACAGCATGGCAGAAATGAGCTGAGCACGACTATTACTGACGTCCTGGAACTCATCGACGAGAATAAGTCGAAATGGATGATGTAGTCGACCCTGTTGATAGGCGTCGGCTGACTGAATAACCATATCTTCAAAATCGAGGTCGCCGCGTTCCCGAAGATTGCTTTCATAAGCCTCAAAGATCGGCGCAAACACCCGCAAGAATGCACGAGCTCGTTGACTACCAGTTTCAGCCTTTATGACTTCGAAGTCAGTCGGCGTCAGCCGATTGGACTTCGCGTGACGAAGGCAGGTGCGGACAAGGCCGACGACTTCTTTGGTCACAAAATTCGCAACATTGAAATCTTGTGCGAACCGTTCCCAACCGATGAATGTGGGAGTAAGGCCCCTAAGTATTAGTTCATCCCGAAGTATTTCATCCCAAATGTCGCTCTCAAAATCAGCGCTTTTTGTTTCAAACCAGTCGACGCCGCTTCGATCGAGAACTTCCCGTTTCTGCAGCACCTCTTCCTCATAGCTGCGTTGGCGACTGCTTCCCGCTTTCGATACCCAGGGTGGCGCTTTACCGAGCTTGTTAAGGCCAAAATGCTCGTGCCAACAATTGACCGTTGGGTAGTAGAAGTCGGGCCGGTAACCTGATTCCCAATCAGACGGTGTGAGCGCTTGCTCAAAGGATCGTTCATATTCGTACTCGATGCCCATCAGCGTCAGCCAGTTGCAGATCCGGAGCTCCTGTAGAGAGCGAACCGTCCTCCCAGATAGCGTAATGTAGGTCGGAACTGCACCTTTTGGTGCACCACGAGCGAAGATTAGCTGCATCGCTTCCTCAAAGCTGCCGGTTTCAGTAGCCGCAAGGATTTCTCCTTCCTCCTTCTCATCACTTTCGAACCAGACTGCCGCGAACTCTGCCAGGGCATGAGCAAACTCTGGGCTCCGCTTGACCAACGCATTAGTAAGGGCGGAAAGATGCGCGATTTCCTTTGCTTGTGTATCAGCCCAAGGTGCCAGTCTGGAATTCCGGTTCAGTCTTTTAACCTGTTGAAATCCAAAAGCGTTAAAGGTCTCAACCGCAACTTCGGTTGGCAAACCAACAGCTGACAACCTGTTTCGAAGGCGTTCTGAGATTTCCTCGCGAATGCGCTTGTTGAAGGTTAGTACGAGCAGTTCGTTTGGCTGACAGTAACCCTTAGCTAGGGCATAGGCAGCCTTTGCCACTATTGTCGATGTCTTTCCGGAACCCGCAGCGGCAATTAGAAGGTTGCGATCCTCCATGACAATAGCAGCACGGGCTTGCTCCTCCGTCAAAGGCGACTTTTCAACTTGTGCGAACCAATTGCTCCAAGTTATGAGCTCGGCGTTAACAAACTTAGCATTGCGAGCGTCAATCTCTGTTTTACCGATGATATCTTCTAAATCACGACGCTGTCGCCCGAGTTCCTTCTGAACAAGCTGATCGCTCAGTATCTTGTCCTCTGCTCCTGGTGCATTTAGATCAATTTTAGTAGTTGACAAAACAAATTCATCAATCGCCTCATAGACATGTCGCGCAGCCCAAGCAGCTTCCTGTGCCTCACCCGCCAACATAACTCGGAGTGTGTACGCTACAGCAGTCGCTGCATGTTCTGCAACGGTGAAGTAAGGAAAACTCGCCATACTCTCATCTGGAGTATAGTTTCAGTGACCGCTCGACGAGTGAGACACTTTTACAACTCTTGTTGTCTGGAGTTACAGCGTATAACCACCCAGCGTTTAGGCACTCGCTCAATTCGTCGGGATTACTGAGTTTAGTCTCCTCACAAAACTTCTTATAGCTGGGAAATAATCGGGATGCGCTTGCTGCTGCAAATGCAAGTCGAGCCCAAACAGGACGATTCTCCAGTTCCCTAACTATACTGTGCGCGGCCTACGGTGAGACGTTTTTGAGGTCCGACGCAACTGGTTACATCGCCAGTCAGGTCGCCCGAGAAAGCATGACAAGAGAATGCCCACGATTGAAAGAATCAATGAGGGGAACTCCGGCACGGCTTGACTCGTCGGCGTTGAACCGAACAGGCCGAACTGTCTCTGCCACTGGAGAAAATCGTGGCCGTCCGAGTCGTTGTCCCCGTCGGCATTGGCTAGGTCGTTCACACTATAAGCCGCTTGCCAATCGTCTAAGTCGTCGTTGTCGACCATGCCATCGCCATTGAAATCAGCGGTGATGTCAAAGAGTTGGCCCTCGATCACGAATCGCATGTTCGAGGCCAAGTTGGTGCGCCAAATCGGGGGCTGACCAAAACCCGCAATCCCCCAAAAAATATACGAGGAGATCGTCGTCGGAGAAATATCGGGTTGATCCGGCCCGTTGTGGATCGCCCCGGCACCGGTGGCCCCAAACTGGTTCGTTCCAAACACGAGCGCATAACTTCCCGGGCTGAGGAGCGCGGAAAGTGGAGTGAAAATCTCGTCACTGGGAAAGTTTGGTCGAAAGTTTGTCGACACGACGAGCTCGTCCCCAGTGAACGGAGCACCTTGAGGCAGCGAATTGATGGAAGGCAGTCGCACGAGTGCCGCAAAGATGTCCCCCGATACGTCAGGGATTGCCAGCAGATGCCCGCCGATGCGTTCCACCGCCAGCGGCTCGAAGATTTCAAACCGCCAACCGACATGCTGGGCCTGTGTGATACTCGTGCCGCCGCTGCGCCCGATGGTGCCAAGTTGGGCGGATTCCAAGACTACCGCCTGGGCAGTACACTTGGCAGGAAGTGCTACAAGCAACGCGATTGCCAACGTCGCCCGCGCGGCGGCGACCAGGCACGACAAAATTCGTGGGGCCATGGGAAGTTCTCCGTTCCGTGTGAGAAAAAGTTATCGTGGTAGGAAAGATACCAATCGATTGAATAAGCAGCGCTGGTCGAGTACCCCGGCCGCGCAATCCCTATCCGTCGGCTGTGTGCCAATCCTGTTCCAATTAAGTCCTACCTGGCCCGCGGGCAATCTACACCCCCCTGCCACACTAAGCAACCCATCCCTAGCGGGAGAGGCAGTGCCGAGCAATTGTTCAAGATAGTGGGTGCCATGGCCACGGCGGTATTCCGCCGTG
>CALMBE010000475.1 GCA_937860165.1 uncultured Planctomycetaceae bacterium | reverse complement strand
TGAATAGTCGAGAAAACATGGCCACTGCGGAGTACCGCCGTGGCCATGGCACCCTGATTTTGAGAAAACTGAGCGGCCCTGAGGGTAGCCAAGCGAGTTTTTTTGCTTCGGCTACAGGACCGTGAAGTACGCTCTACCGCACAAGTGGGGCAACATCGGGCAGCGAAGACAGAGGCCACCACGAAGTCTCCGCTAGTTGCCCGGGACTCAGCACGAGTTGCTCGCGCTTTTTCTCAATCGATCGATTGAGCTTTTCCACGAGCTTGGGACCACGCAAATCTCGCTCGATGAGTTTCTTCACTTCATCGCCCAGTTCTTTGACCAATGGGCCATGGGCGTTGCTGATCCGATGTAAGCGGAAATTCGGCAAATCCAAGTGGGCATCGACCACGCGGGGATCGATTACCAGCGTGGGCAGGAGATCGCGGGATTCAAGGTGGACCCCGACCTCGCAATCGAGTCGGAGATTCATCGTGGCGGTCCCGACCATCTCGACGGAAAGCAAGTGGATGCCTGTCTGATAAATCTTGGCACGCCCCCAAGTAGCCAAATCGGCTTGAATTGTAAGGGTAAAGGCGGCCCGACTGCCGTCGGCTTGATGGAGATTCTCGATCGCAACCTGTAGTTTCGTCTCGGGGTCGACCAGATTGACTTTGTAGTGCTTCCAGACACCGTGCTTGACCGACTTTCGACGGCGCTTGATGTCGAAGTCTTCAAACTTGAGGCCCGAGACGATTTGTTTGGTCTTGCCCCAATCTTGCCGCTTTTCGTACTCGGTGGGGATCGCAGTTTCGATCAGATCGGCAAATGCCCTGGCCAAGGACTCGCTGGAGGAACTGGCGCTCGGTTGCACGCTGCTGGACGATGTGAAAACCGGTGGCACTTCCTGGGCCGATGCTATTCCCTCCAATAGTCTGGCGAGAACAATTACCTGGAAGATCGATCTCTCAATAGCACGGACGGTTTTCATTATTCCAGGAGTACGAGAATGCGAAAGTGTGACTGATGTTGGCCGAAATTGTTTCCCCATCGCTTGCGGCTTAGAGACAGGGGAGAAGGATCGCTAAGCCGCAAGCGGCGGAACAATCTTTTCCCGGCACCCGCTCCCAGCCACGTTCGTTCCATCCCCTTTACGAAGCAACTCTGCCAAACGGTTCACCCAAAAAAAGAACCTGCCCCGAGCCCGAAAGCCCGAGACAGGTCCTCAGAGGGGGAATCCTACTTCGCTAAAGGACTAGCGAATAAAGCTGGCGCTGATTACCTTGCGGGGCTGGGCAATCCGAGCACTCGGATCGGCAGCAGGAGCAGGTGGGATCGGGGCAGCATTTTCCTGAACGGTCGGTTCAGCAGCGACGGGCTCGGCAACCGGTGTGGCGGCAGCAGGCTCGGCAACTACAGCGGCGGCACCACCGTCGCAGCAGTTTCCATCGCAGCAGTTGCTACCGCACTTGTCGCAACAACCGCTCCCGGCACCGCAGCAAGGATCGGCACAACCACAACCTGGATCTTCGCAGCCACAACCGGGGTCGCAGCAACCAGGATCGCAGCAAGCTTCTTCGCAGCCGCAACCTGGGTCGCAGCAATTGCTCTTCCGCTTGAACAACCGGCTCAGCAGGCATTCACGCTTGGCCTTGCAGCAGCAGTTGCAACCGCTGTCGCAGCAGCCTCCATCGCAGCAATCGCTCCCGCACTTGTCGCAGCAATCGCTCCCGCACTTGTCGCAACAACCGCTTCCGGCACCGCAGCAAGGATCGGCACAGCCGCAACCTGGATCTTCGCAACCACAACCTGGGTCGCAACAACCGCACGACTTTTCACAGCAATTTTGCGATTCACAACAATCGCAACCGCAGCCACATCCCAGCATCACATCGAGCAAGCCGTAGCCTAAGCTCGGGCTAGCCAAACAAACGCTGAAAACGAGCGCTCCCAACATGTTCCATCTCATTGAATGACATCTCCTATGCGTAGGGGACTTTGCGCAATCAAGCCTGACGTTGTCCGGCTGCGAAGATCACCACACCCTCCCTGGGTTGGTCGTTGCGACGTTAGCTTGGGCGTTTGCCCGTGTGCGGTCTGTAGGCGGGAGAGCGAGGGACCCATCTGGGTCGGGGGGGTCGAGGTGGGTCTTACGGTTTGTCCCCACGGTCAGGCGTCGACGCCGGTCGAGCCAATCCTTGACTCGAACAAAACAGACCAACGTCAACGCTTCCAACTATGGTTTGTCGCAGGGGGCACCGGGGTGCCTTGCTTGCGACATGAAGACGTATCGGCGGGTAATTCCGATTCCCTTGAGTTCACCGAAGTAATTTTCACGAAATGAGTTAGAACGACTGTTAGGTAAAATTTGCGGGCCACGGAAAGCTTTTCTGTCGTGCCGGATGTGCCACGTGAGGATTCTCCAGGGCGACACCTTGGAACTTGTCGCCATTGTGCTATTCTAAGGGCTGCTTTAGGCGAAAGGCTGTCTGTTTGCGATCTTTGCATGGGCCGCTGTTCTTGGTTTTGCAAGGGCTGGTGACTGCTAATCGTTGGCCATGACCCAGAAGTCAAACTCGCTCTGAACGTTCAATTGCCCCAAGCAACCAGCCTCGTTTTCCCCTCGCATGTGCGAAGCGCAAAGTCGATTCCCAACGGGGGTCACTTTGCGATTCGCAACCCGCCTCTTTCGAGTCACCCCATGAATCGATTCCCTCAGTGTTATTCGCCGGGTTTTTTGCTGGGTTTTTCACCGGTTTTTTCACCGAGTTTACCGGCGATCTTTCTCGCCTTGTTTGCTGCTAGCAATGCAGTCTGGGGTGTTGACCCCCTGGATTGGCCCAATTGGCGTGGCCCGCAGCAGAACAATTCCTCGACGGAAATCGGACTTGTCGAATCTTGGGACCCTGCCGGGGGCCCTGGGAGCAACCTGCTTTGGAAGAACACCGAACTGGGGGGGCGTTCAACTCCCATCGTGCTAAATGGAAAACTCTTTACGCTCGTGAGAGATCAGCCCGGTACGGAAACGGAAGCTGAAAAAGTAGTTTGCGTCGATGCCGCCACGGGCCACAAGCTCTGGGAGTATCGGATGAATGTCTATCTCAGCGAGGTCCCCGACACGCGGGTCGGTTGGTCGTCTTGTGTGGGTGATCCGGAAACCGGTCGGATTTATGTGCAGAGTGTTTCCGGTTACTTTTGCTGCCTCGAAGGAGACACAGGCAAGTTGGTATGGGACCGCAGTCTCCATGAGGAAATGGGGCTGATAAGCACCTACGGGGGACGCACGAACTTTCCGCTGGTGTTTGAAGATCAAGTCATCATCAGTGCCGTGATTGTCGGTTGGGGCGACGCCGATAAATATGGATTTCTGGCACGACCGGCGCACCGCTTTCTCGGCCTGGACAAGGCCACCGGAGTCATCCGCTGGCTCAGCGGCACGGGTATTTCACCCTATGACACTACCTACAGCACCCCCGTGATTACCACGCTCGCCGGGCAAGCCGCGATGGTGTTTGCCTCGGGCGACGGCGCAGTCTGGGCCATGCAGCCGCGCACGGGCAAACCGCTCTGGCACTATCCGTTCTCTCGGATGGGCATCAATGTGGCTCCGCTGGTGACCCCCGATGGCCGGGTGTTCATCTCGCACAGCGAGGAAAACACCGTCGGCAATACGATGGGTTCGATCAGTTGCCTGGATGGCACCAAGAGCGGTGATCTGACAGGTACCGAAATCTGGCGAAACTTTGAGATCATGGCCGGCAAGAGCTCCCCGGTGACGCTTGGTGGCTGGATCTATGTGTTAGATGATCGGGCCAAGCTCTATATTTTCGATGCCGAGACAGGGGAGGAAATTTCCAAGAAGGCTCTCGGGACTACCATGCGGAGCACTCCGCTGGTGGCCGATGGTAAACTCTACACCTGCACCAACAGTGGGCAGTGGTACATCCTGAAACCGACCGCCGACGGCGTCGAGATTCTGCACAAGCTACGGCTCGACGAATGCGAGAACGATGGTTCGCCGATCGTTTCCCATGGGCGGATTTACCTGCCGACGTCCAAGGCGTTGTATTGCATCGGCAATGCCGAGACGACGCCCGCGTCGACGCCCTTCCCCGCCTCACCTCCAGAATCTCCTTCCAGCGCAGACCAAGTACCAACCGTGGTGCAAGTCGAGCCCTACGACACCCTCTTAGCCCCCGGCGGGGAGCAACAATACAAGGTTCGGCTTTACAATTCACGCGGTCAACTTCTCCGCGAGGTGCCTCCCACGGAAGTCCAGTTCAGTGTCGATGGTCCCGGCTCCGCTACGCTGGACGGTACTTACACGGCTCCCGAAGCAGCGGAACATCAGGTGGCTTTGATGGTTTGCAAGGTCGGTGACCTGACCGGTTCGGGTCGCATCCGCGTGGTTCCCCCCTTGCCCTGGAGCTTCGATTTCAATACGGGCGAGGTGCCGCTGACTTGGATCGGGGGACGAATTCGATATGTGATTCGAGAACAGGACGGCGCACGATTTATCGCCAAACGCGATCTGTTGCCGACCCCCAAGGATCCGAACAACAAGCTGGGGACCCGCAGTCAATTGGCCATGGGCTCCCTCGCGATGAGCAACTACACGATTCAAGCCGACTTTGCGCTGGACGAAGGGGAAGGGCGGCTCCCCGATTTTGGAATCACCAACAGTTGCTACACGCTTTCCGTGCGGTCGATGAATCGCCAATTGCGGCTCTACAGTTGGAGCCCCCACGATTATCGCACGTTTGCCGCGGTGGAATTTGCTCCGAAACCTCACACCTGGTACACGCTGAAACTTCGGGTCGATCCTGCGGAGAAGCAAGCCACCGTGCGGGGAAAACTTTGGCCCCGGGGCGAACAAGAACCCGAGGCCTGGACCGTGGAAATGACCGATGCAGCTCCGAATCTGCACGGCAGCCCCGGCTTGTTCGGCAAGAGCGAAGTCGCCGAGATTTTTATTGACAATATCCAAGTCACTTCAAACGAGTAACTCAAGACATGACAAAATATCCTAAGAGCTTGGCACTGCTGGTCGCCGCTGGCCTTGGTTGGTGGACCGGTGCAGGACTGGACTTGGTCGTCGGCGATTCGGCTCAGACCGATCAACCGGCTGCCAATGTCGATTGGAATCAATGGGGCGGTTCACCCAGCCGCAACAACACTCCGGTGGGATACGACATCTGCACCGAGTGGAAGATCGGTAAGTTCGGCTACCGCACAGGTGAGTGGGACGGTAAGAGTGCCCAAAATATCAAATGGGTTGCCCGACTGGGTTCGCAAACCTACGGCAATCCCGTCGTTTCGGGTGGTAAGGTGTTTGTCGGCACCAATAACAGCGGCGGCTGGCTCAAGCGCTACCCGGGAGACGTCGATCTCGGGTGTCTGCTGGCATTCGACATGAAAGACGGCAGTTTTCTCTGGCAGCACAGCAGCGAAAAGCTGCCCACGGGCCGCGTGCATGATTGGCCCCTGCAGGGGATTTGTAGTGCACCCTTGGTCGAAGGAGAGCGGCTCTGGTATGTCACCAGTCGGGGCGAAGTCTGCTGTGCCGATACCGAAGGGTTTCACGATGGCGAAAACGACGGACCGTTCACCGACGAAGAGGCCGTCATCAAGAAATCGGGCAAGCCCTACGAACTGCTCGAAGAAGCCGATGTGCTGTGGAGCTATGACATGATGGCCGAGATGAAGGTCTCGCAACACAACATGGCCAGTTGCTCGATCACCGGCGCGGGAGATGTGCTGTTTATTTGCACTTCCAACGGCGTGGACGTGGAGCACAACTACATTCCCTCGCCCGAGGCACCCAGCTTCTTCGCCATGGACAAGAACACTCAGAAAATTCTCTGGACCGATGCCTCACCGGGGCTCAATATCCTGCACGGTCAGTGGTCGAGTCCCGCTTATGCGGTACTGGGTGGCGAGCCGCAGGTAGTGTTCGCCGGGGGAGATGGTTGGGTTTACAGCTTTGCCCCCGCAGGCGATGGCCAGGGTAATCCCAAGCTGCTCTGGAAATTCGATGCGAATCCCAAGACCTCGCACTACGCCCTGAATGGTGCGACCCGCAATCACATCATTGCCACGCCGGTGATTCACGATGGGCTCGTTTATGTCGGAGTCGGCGAAGACCCGGAACATGGCGAAGGGGTGGGGCATCTGTGGTGTATCGATCCCACCAAGCGGGGAGATGTCAGCCCCACGCTGGCCTTCAATTCTGCCGATCCCGAAAAGCAAATTGCCCCCAAGCGTCTGCAAGCCGTTGATCCAGAAAAAGGGGATCTCGAACGTCCCAATCCAAATACCGCCGTGGTCTGGCATTTCAGTCAAGTCGACGGCAATGGAAACGGAAAAATGGATTTCGAGGAAACCATGCACCGCACGGTCGGGACCGTGGCAATCCGAGAAAATATCCTTTACATCGCCGACTTTAGCGGACTGTTTCATTGTCTGGATGCCAAGACCGGCAAGGTCCATTGGTCCTATGACATGCTGGCCGCGGCGTGGGGGTCACCGTTGATCGTCGAGGACAAAGTCTTTATCGGCGACGAAGACGGCGAGATTGCCATCTTCCGGCATTCTGCGGACCCCACTGTAGCCATGCAGGACGAAGAACCGGCCTATGGAACCCGCGACATGGCCAACAGTGTGTACAGCACGCCGATTGTTGCCGACAATGTGCTGGTGATTTGCAATCGGACCCACCTGTTTGCCATCACTCCCGAGGGCAAGTGATGACCAAGCTGGTGCTAGACGTGGGAAACTGCGGCCCCGACTTTGCGTCGAACAGCAGATTTCTCGCGGCGAATTTTCCCTGCGAAGTGAAGCAGGCCCATGGACTGGAAGATACCCTCGCGGCTCTCGAGTCGGAGGATTTCGCCCTGGTGCTGGTCAACCGTAAGCTCGATCGGGACTACTCCGACGGGATCGAGATCCTACGGGCAATCAAGGCCGATCCGCGCTGGCAATCCATCCCCGTGATGTTGATCACCAACTACGCTGATCACCAAGACGCGGCAGTCGCACTGGGTGCCGCACGGGGTTTTGGGAAGCTCGAATTCGAGAAACCGGAAACGGTGGCCAAGCTGCGGCCCATTCTGAGCGAGTAAGCTCGGAGGCGGCTACTTCTTCTTCTTCGCGGCTTCCTTGGCCTTGGGTGCGGCGGCGTCCCCTTCTTCTTTTTCCTTCTTCTTTTTCTTCTTCATTTGCAGCTTGCGGACGCGGACCTTGGCGAGCCCCAGGGGAGAATCCCCTTCGGACCAGCGTTCCATTTCCTTCAACTTTTCTAGCCGCTCGACGCGCGTGAGCACGCTCCGATTGGAGGTCGCACCCCGGCGAATTTTCAAACTCTTGTCGATGGTCATCGCTTAAAACTCCCAATTACACTTGCCACCTGCGACAGCCGACGGCTCAACTCGAACCGACCAGTATAGGGGGAAACGGGGCTGGTCGGCAAGGGTGTCGGGTGCGAATACAGGGCCAATGACTTTTTCACAATGGCGGGTGCCATGGCCACG
>CALMBE010000474.1 GCA_937860165.1 uncultured Planctomycetaceae bacterium | reverse complement strand
GCCGAAGGTATTTCCAACGAGTAACTCGCGGAGTCCGGAAAAGAGTTGGTCTTCGAGCGCCTTGGGGTCCCCCTGCCGAATTCTTTGCATCAAGCCCAAGATTTCGTTATCGGTGATGCGGCGAAAACTAGCTTCACGGAGGTATTGGTTGACCAACTCATCGCTGACCACGATCCCCGCCTTTCGACCTTGCTCGGCCAGGACGCGGGTCATGACGACATTGCTTCGCACGGTTTCAGAAGGAGTCCCTTCTTGGATGACAAAATTGGGAATCTGGGGGGGAACGGGGGTGCCCCCTTCGGCGATGATCCGCTTGGCCCCGGTAATCTGCAATCTGCGGAGGAATTCGCTAAGAAAGTAGCGGCGTTGCGATAGCACCTCGAGTTCTTGGAAGGTCAGGGCACCCCCTTTCCAGGAAGTCACCTGGGAACTGGGGTCACGAGAACCTCCGGAGGACTGTCCAATATATCGGAAGACGGAATCGCCAATGACGAATAAGAAAATCGCAATGACTGCTGCCACTGCCAAAAATGCCTTCTGATGCTTACGAAAATAGCGAAAAGGGCTAGCCATCGAACCTTACCGAAATGAAGTTCCCCGGATCGGGCCACTTGACAGCCCAGCGGGTAGGGAAGTAATGATTTACGACATGTTGTGTTGACAACGGGGCCCGTGATTCTATTGCAGATTGACGTAAATGCAATCCCAATCAGTAGTGTGGGCGAATCGGCAGGGTGTTTTGGCAGCTTGAGAAGCCGGGGATAGTCCCGCTGGAGTCGGTTCTGAAGATACCCGGACAACCGGTTTGGAAGCCGGTTTCGGTCTGCTTGTCCCTAATTTAGGGATTGTTGAAGTTGATCGGAAGTGACTGTCTAGGTTGGCTGGGCTCACGTCGGTACTCGATTCCGACGGATAAGAGAGTTACCGCAATCAAGGCCAAGAAAATCGGATTTAGGTTTTGGGATCAGCAATCAGAATTGGAATAGCAGCTCAATGGCGAAAAACAAAACAACGGACGAGCAAAAGGGCCAGGCCTTGGTGATCGTCGAATCGCCAGCCAAAGCCAAGACGATCGGCAAGTTACTGGGCAAGGGCTATCGGGTGGAAGCCAGCATCGGCCACATCCGCGACCTGCCCCAAGGTGCCAAACAGATCCCGGCTGAATTCAAAGGTCAGCCCTGGTCGAACTTGGGGGTCAACGTCAACGACAATTTCACCCCAATCTATGTAATTCCTCCCGGCAAGAGTAAGCAAATCAAATTACTCAAGGACGAGCTGAAGAAGTCGAATGCCCTGTACCTTGCGACGGACGAGGACCGCGAAGGGGAAGCCATCAGTTGGCATTTGCTGGAGACGCTCAAGCCGAAAGTACCCGTGCATCGCTTGGTGTTCCATGAGATCACCATGGAAGCCATTCAAGCGGCCTTGGCCGGACCCCGTCAGGTCGACCAGGGTCTGGTCCGCGCCCAGGAGACGCGCCGCATCTTGGACCGCTTGTACGGCTACGAAGTGTCGCCGCTCTTGTGGCGGAAAGTGCGCCCCAAGCTCTCGGCTGGTCGTGTGCAGAGCGTGGCTGTCCGACTAATCGTCGAGCGCGAACGCGAGCGGATGGCCTTTGTGTCGGGGTCTTGGTGGGACTTGCAGGGGGTCTTTGCCAAGCAAAACGGGCAAAGTCTCGAAGCCCAACTGGTCTCCTCGGGAGGCCTGAAAATTCCCTCGGGCAAAGACTTCGATTCCGCCACAGGCAAATTGAAGAACGAAGACCTTTTATTGCTCGATGGCGAGGCTGCCCGGCAATTAGTGGAACGCATCAAGCAGGGTGAATTTCGAATCGCCTCGGTTGAGGACAAGCCCTACACCAATAAACCGTATCCCCCCTTCACGACCAGCACATTGCAGCAAGAAGCCAATCGGAAATTGGGCTTCACGGCCCGTCGGGCGATGCAAGTGGCGCAGAGTTTGTACGAAAATGGACACATTACCTACATGCGTACCGATTCGACGAATCTGGCGAATGTAGCGATCGAAGACGCCCGTGGGTTGGTGGAGCGGAGTTATGGGAAAGAGTACTTGCCTGCTGAGCCTCGGACCTATAAGTCGAAGGTAAAAAACGCCCAAGAAGCCCACGAAGCGATTCGTCCGGCAGGCCATCCTTTTGAACTACCCGATGCGATGAAGTCGGAGCTCAATGCCGACGAATTTCGACTATTCGACTTGATTTGGAAACGGACAATTGCCAGCCAGATGACCGATGCTCGGGGTCGGCGGATCATCGTGACGATTGAAGGGGAGGGCTGCGTTTTTCAGATCAGCGGGAAGACCATCGATTTCCCGGGCTATCTGCGAGCGTATGTCGAAGGCTCCGATGATCCGGGGGCCGAACTGGCCGACCAGGAGCGAATCCTTCCCAGCGTCGAGGTCGGGGAAATTCTCCGCTGTACTTCGCTCGAGACCAAGGAGCACAGCACACAATCTCCCGGGCGCTTCAGTGAGGCAGCCCTGACAAAGGCCCTCGAAGAGCGGGGTATTGGCCGACCGAGTACCTACGCCTCGATTATCGATACGATTCTAGCCAGAAACTATGTGTTCAAAAAGGCCAACGCCCTCGTGCCGACTTGGGTGGCCTTCTCGGTCATCACTCTGATGGAAGAAAATTTGGGCGCCCTGGTGGATTATCAATTCACTGCCCAGATGGAAGACGATTTAGATGCCATCAGCCGGGGCGAACGGGGACATGTCGAGTATCTAGACAACTTTTATTTTGGCAACGGACGACCCGGGCTCAAGAAGTTGCTCGAACACAAGATCGACGAAATCGATCCTGCGAAGATTGGGCGGATTTTCATTGGCAAACCTGCGGAGGGCCCCGATGTGTTCGTGCGCGTGGGGCGCTATTCTCCGTTTGTTGAGCAAGGGGATCGGACGGCATCGCTCAAGGAAGACATGGCCCCCGATGAGGTGACCCTCGAAGTGGCTTTGCAATTGCTGGCCCAAGCCGAAAAAGGTGAAGAACCCCTGGGGACTTGTCCCGAGACTAATAAGCTCGTGTATCTCAAAGTCGGTCGATTTGGACCCTATGTCCAACGAGGAAGTACCGACGACGAGGAAAAACCCCAGAATGCCGGTTTGCTGAAGGGGATGGAACCCGAGCAAGTGGACCTGGCACTGGCTCTGAGATTGCTTTCGCTCCCGCGAGATTTGGGTCCTAACCCCACATCGGGCGAACCCATCGTGGCCCAGAATGGTCGCTTTGGACCCTACATCAAGTCTGGCACCGACACGCGTTCGTTACCTGCGGACCTTTCTCCCTTGGATGTTACCCTAGAGCAGGCGGTAGAACTGCTTTCTAAGCCGAAGACCCTTGGTCGAGGTGCCTCGAAAAAGGAGCCGCTCCGGACATTCGATGCTTCGCCAGTAACTACCAAACCGGTACAGATCCTGGATGGTCGCTTTGGGCCTTATGTCACCGATGGCACGACGAATGTCTCACTTCGCAAGGGGATGACGCCCGAGGAAATCACGTTTGACGAAGCCTTGGCAATGCTAGCCGACAAAGCAGCCCAGGGTCCCGCTCCGAAGAAAGCCGCCACTAAAAAGGCAACCACTAAAAAGGCCAGCCCGAAGAAGGCTGCCCCTAAGAAAGCGACACCTAAAAAGGCCGTGGCTAAGAAGGCACCTCCCAAAAAAGCGGCTGTAAAAAAGGGGTAGCGGGGAGCGGAATTCGCTAAACCGCAAGCGGAGCATCTGCTCGGTGGAACTTCTTGTTCGATTTGCTCCGCGAACTTTTCCTGAAATAATTGGTTGCGAATCGGAACACCCCGACAAGTGCGGGGTTTATATGCTCGGGCCAGCGCGAAGGTTTTTTTCTTAGCCCTTCGAGGGGCCAGTCTGGGGCAGGTGTCTAACAAGGGGTGTTAGCAAGCTGAGCATGACAGTGCCGTTCGGCTAGGGAACTGAGAATCTTCTAGCTTCGCTGCTGGGGTTAACCAAGACTGCGCATCCAACATAAGTTCCAGGACGCAGTTTGCGCTCGGGTTGCGTACCACCGTTGGAGGTTGTTTCGTGATTTGAGGGATTTTCGTGAGGGGCAATAACTGAGGGGCAATAACTTAGTGGAGAGGTAATACCATGTCGAATTATTCACATCGGAATCGTCGGAATCACTCAGTCGGACAGCGTGTCGGACTGCGATTCGAGTCTTTGGAAGCACGGGCCTTACTGGCAGCGGATTTCGCGGTCGTTCCGCTCCCGCCAATGGAGATCGATCCCATGAATCCCCCGGTGGGTATCGTGGCGGCTGTGGGAACGGAAGAAGCAGATCGCATTCGCGCTTTTGTCGATGATGCGAACATGCTGCATCTGATCGTCAACGGCGACGAGCGGACCTTCGATAGCAGCCAAGTCGAGGGAATCGTCGTCAACGCCCTGGGGGGTAACGATGTAGTGGAGATCGATGCGAGTGTGCTGCAATGGACCCACGTCCGCGGAGGGGCCGGGAATGATCGAATTCAAACCGGCTCGGGCAACGACTTCGTCCACGCCGGACTGGGCAATGATCGTGTCCGTGGGGGCGCGGGAAATGACTTGATCCTCGGCGGAGAGGGGAATGACGTGATCGGTGGTGGACTGGGCAACGACGCCTTGCTGGGCGGACTCGGTCGCGACTCGATCAGTGGTGACCAGGGCGACGACGCGATCGCTGGGGGTAGCGACAACGACAATCTGGCCGGTGGTGCGGGGAAAGATTGGATTTTCGGCGATGCCACCAATGAAGTCCCCGAGGATTATCAAGGACTGATCCAGTATGCCAGGTTGCACGCGAATCAAAATACGGGCAACGACCACATCAGCGGTGGCCTGGACGACGATGTGCTTCTCTCCGGCAATGGCGATGACTTGGTGCTGGGAGAGAGGGGTTCAGATATCGTGCTGGGTGGAACGGGTCGGGATTCCGTGCGCGGTGGGGAAGGGAATGATTTTCTCCTGGGTGGTCGTGGCAGCGACATCATGGACGGTGGATTGGGCGATGACCTGTTGATCGGCGACCCGACCGACGAGACAGAAGATCCCACCGACGAAGCGGATCGGGCTCCCGCGATCGAAGGGACAATTGTGAGCGCTGACTTGCCCGCTGCGAATGCCCTATTCCGAGGTATCGATGCCCAAGTTGCTCCCGAGGAAGCTGCCCGGCTAGTGGCAATCGATGTTGCCCTGCGGGCGAATGACTTGTTAATCGGTGGCTATGGAAACGACACCCTACTGGGCATGTTGGGCCATGACCGACTGTTCGGCGGCATGGGCGAGGATCGCCTTCATGGGGGCACGGGAAATGACCACCTCGATGGCGGGGAAGGGGACGACCTGCTGGTCGGTGCGGCCGGTCGGGATTGGCTCTTTGGACGGATGGGGAGTGATCGACTCTTCGGCGGGCGGGGAAATGATTTTCTCGATGGCGGGGAAGGGGACGACGAGCTTCGCGGCGGG
>CALMBE010000473.1 GCA_937860165.1 uncultured Planctomycetaceae bacterium | reverse complement strand
TTTTTTTCCCCCGTCCTCCCTTCCCGGCTGGCAGCAGCTCCCCTATCTTGGCCTTGATCTTCAGGACTCCAATCGCAATCGGACGCTCAATCGCAATCCCCGCTTTGAGATTGGCCGCGTTGAATCAGCAGGGGTAGTTCAACTAACTCACGCCGGAAGCCTACAATCGTGCCATCGACCGCCAAGACGAACCACTTTTCATCCACGCCATCGTTCCGACTAGTGTGCTCGAACACTCTGGCCGTTGCCCCGAACTTATTTCTGGCCAGGTACTCGATTTCTCGTTTAGTAGTTTCCACTTAGTACCCCTTCAACGTGAGAATAAAAACAGCGTCAGCCGGGGGCAAACCGACTGACGCCGTGACTGTTGCCGCCCACTCGCAACTCCATGCGTTCGATGGAATCTTGCAAGTCGCGTGCTCGATTAGGACGCCGCCGTCTTGAGGCCGGTAATTCCGCCCGCTGTGGACCCATCGCCACAATCGTAGGCGTTGATGTCGTATCGGCTGATGCCTCTCAAGGCGAAGCAATCTTCGTCGAAGAACTTGTCTCGGGACGATTGCACTTCGACCACCTGTCGGGAACCGATTGCCACGGCTTCGGAGAAACTACCGAATAAAGCGCTCACCGTGCTTACCGCCGTGGCAGTAGGCATCTTGCTGGTGAGGAAAACGGGGAACCCGAGAAATGTGAGTTGCTGCGCGCCACCTTCAAGCACAACCAAATTGTTTCCCCCAGCCGCGGCAAGCAAGCGTAGCATCACGCTGTAGTAAAACTCTCGGCTACATAGCCACGATAGCTGACCGCCGTACTTGCTGGGCAGTTTGGCCATGGTTGATGTGAAGTCGGCCATAACAATTTCTGCCCAGGTGTCGGTTCCGGTCGCAGCAGTAAAAATGCCAGCCGCCCCAATCGCATTCAGTAAGCCGGTCTCGCCGCCGTAGGTTCCTGTTGCATCGCCCAAAATAAACTCGCCATCTTCCGTTGCAGCTTGGTCCTTGCCGATGGTCTCAGCAACAAAATCGCCCAGCATCACGATATTATCGGACAGCAGCTCGT
>CALMBE010000472.1 GCA_937860165.1 uncultured Planctomycetaceae bacterium | reverse complement strand
ACGACGACATCGTTGACGGAGCCGACTTGACGATCTGGCTAAACCAGTACGGCCCACCCCCCCCATTGGTTTCCGCCCTGCAAGCAATCCCCGAACCCACCGCATTCGCATTAACCCTATTAGCAACAATCCTCACCGCAGCCAGGCGAGCCCGCTTCAGCGGGCGGGCTCGTGAACGCTTCAGCGGGCGGGCCCCCGAACGCTTCGGCGAGTGAGGATTTTATGCACCCCCCTCCGTATTCGCCGCACCCCGCCGCATTTTTCTTGTGAACCCCCGACAAACAGGTTTTAATGAAGTATCGCCCAGGCAAGGCGATTCCCCCCAGGAGCAGAAGTTGATGACATTACGCAGAATTCTAACTCAGATCCCGCACTTCGCGGCGATGTTATTGGTCCTCGTCACTTGCGGGCCTGCATCGGCCCAATTGCGGATCGTCACCTACAACTCCGCCACGGCCAATACCATGCTCGATATTTATACGGCCAGGGCGGGAATGGACGTTGTCCTCGAAGCCATCGGCGATGAACTGGTCGGTGGCATCGCCAAGCCAATTGATGTCCTGCTGCTGCAAGAGCAAGACTCCATGGCCGTCTCGGGGCAGTCGATTGTCGACATCTTGAACGGCATTTACGGTGCTGGCGCCTATGCCCGTTCGTCGATCGACGGCACCAAGTCCTTTCCCACTAATTCCGGAGGAGCGCCGGGATTGGTCTATAACACCCAAACCATTGAATTGATTCAAGAAATCCAGTTTGGACCCTCGGGACGGGTGAATTTGAACAACCTCGCGCAACGCTCCGCTATCAACTGCGACCGGTGGGTTACGATTCCACCGCCGATTTTTATGCCTACAATTCCCACTACAAATCGGATACCGGCACAACCAACAACAACCGCCGACTGGCCGAAGCCCAGTCGATACGCACCAATTCCGACGGCCTAGGAGATGGCATTCATGCGATCTACGCTGGTGACTACAACATTCAAACCAGCACGGGTACCATGTACCAACATCTCCTCTCCAGCGGCAATGGCCAAGCCTTTGACCCGATCAATACCCCTGGCAGTTGGAATGGCAATACCACGTTCAAGAGTGTGCATACCCAATCTCCCGCCAACACGGGTTCGTTGGGATTGACCGGTGGGGGCGTCGACGACCGCTTAGATTTTCAGTTGACTACGGGCGAATTCTTAGATGGCGAGGGCCTCAGCTACCTCTCCGGTTCTTATCACCCCTTTGGCAATAACGCCACGCACACCTGCTGCAACAGTAATATCGATACCGGCACCGGTGCATCGCCCGCCGTGCTTGCTGCCCTAATGACGGCGAGCGATCATCTGCCCGTGGTGGCCGATTATCAATTGCCGGCTCTGATGCAAGTCGAGTTAGCCACGGTCCCAAGCAATGTCACCTTGGGGTCTCTGGTGAACATCGACGTCATGGTCGAGAACATTGCGAATGTATTAACCGCCAACGGGGCCGACGAACTGGACTATACATTGAGTGTCAGTGGATCGTTATTCGGTGGCACTAGCGATTTCGATTTTGCGCTCGGGGGGGGAAACACTCATCAGATTACCCTCAACACATCAATGATAGGCATGCAATCGGGGATATTGACGGTAGCTTCCACAAGTCAATCCGCAGGTAACCCGCTCTTCAATTTCCCCATTAGTTTTACCGTTGATTCACCTTTCTTCCTGGCGGCGGACTTTAACCAGGACGGCAATGTGGACGACCTGGACCTGGCCGAGTGGCAGGCCGACTACCACCTCAATGCCGGCTCCGATGCCGATGCTGATGGTGACTCCGACGGGGCCGATTTCCTCGTCTGGCAACGGCAGTACGGCCAGAGCACTCTCTCGCTGGCAGCCGCAACTGCCGTGCCAGAGCCCTCCGGGGCCCTGTTATGCCTATTCGGGGGACTGCTAGGGATCGTGGGTCGCTTAAGGTCCTGCTGCAAATAGAATTGCGTCGGGAACTTCCTACAGAGGTTCGGTTAGAAAAAGGGCAGGGCCGATCACTTTTTCAAGATGGGGGGTGCCATGGCCACGTCGGTACTCCGACGTGGCCATGTTTGCTCGGAGATTCTCATGCCCACACTGGAGTACCAGCGTGGGCATGGCACCCTAAAGTGAAAAACTGATTGGCCCTGAGAAAAAGGGTGCCCGAGTGGACTGCGGGTTACCCATACAACTGTTAAATTCCCGTGAATCTGCAAAATAGTACGGGACAAGCCCCGGAACTGGTGTTACAATGAAGATCGATTGAAAAGTCTCAAGGGAGGCCGTCGTGCTGCCTGGTGTTTTTTGTGGTCCAGCCAGCCGCGGTGTTGAGCATTACCAAATTGTGGACCCCATTTTTCAACAGGAGAAACGCTAATGAGTTCGTTCAAACTACGTTTTCTAGCGACGCTTGTCGTCGCGGTAGCCATGGTTCCAGCAGGTGCTAATGCTGGCATCATCTTGGCACAGTGGACACTCGAAACCAATACCCCAGCAGACCTCTTAAATAGTACTACTGGACCGACTGTTATCGCTGAAGCTGGAGTAAATCTCGGACTTCTCAGTGGTTCGCACACGAGTGCTAGCTCTGATTGGACCACTCCTGCTGGAAACGGTTCGGCAAATTCTTACAGTTCCAACGAGTGGGCACTCGGCGACTATTATGTTGCCTCCACCTCGACGGTTGGCTACGACACCTTGACCCTGACTTTCGATGCCACCAGTAGCAACACCGGGCCCCGCGATTTCAAGATTCAAGGCAGCACCGACGGGATTAATTTCTCGGACATCGGATTTAGTTACTCCATCGTAGCCAATGCGACTCCCAACAGTTGGAATGCCACTACGGCCCTCCCGATTCATACCTACACGACACCCTTGCCATTTTCGC
>CALMBE010000471.1 GCA_937860165.1 uncultured Planctomycetaceae bacterium | reverse complement strand
TCGGGGATTGCTCATACTTTCTTGGAAATTGCCATACTGGTCGAGTAAAGCAACAGCCCCCGTTACGTGAGGAGCGGTGAAACTAGTACCACCGCCCACTATATCCATGTTGTTTTGAATCGGCAGAAGTATGTCTTCACCCGGTGCCATCAGGTCAATAGATGTGCGATGCCCAACCGCATCAAAGGTCAGAATGTTGTTGGGGGAAACCTGTCTATAAGACCCCGTAATTCCCCCATTAAATCGCTGAGACGCGGCTACAGTAATTCCATTGAAATTGTCTTGGGGAACATGGACATCACGACCATCTTCATCGCCCCCTACGACCCATAGAACATCATGGACTTTAGACGACCAATCTACAAAAAGACTTACGTAAGTTGTTCCGTCAGCAACCTCTAGCCCTGTTATCGACCTACCCACACTAACATTGATTGCTCTCATTTCTTGAAGTCGTGCTATTCGATTTCCTACAAACGCAAAAGATTCATCATCTTGTGAATTCATTGCTCCCGAGTGAAGGCTTGCGGAGGGTGCGATTCCCCTTAATAACCCGCCTGAACTAATCATGACACCGGCAACAGATATAGCATGATTGTTATTTTGCACGAAAGGCGAATTCGGAAAATCAGGATTGGTCGAAGCATAAACCTGAGTCGGATTTACTTGATTGTGCACATATTGGGGATCATCAAAACCTGGCTTTCCAGGACGTTTAAATTCTACCTGGCCAATTACTGAGCCTAATCCGTTCAAACCGGTAACTAGGGCATTAGCGCCCTCTCCACCGACAGTGGAAAGATCTGCATGTGCCGAATTTGTAGTTAACAACACGACTAATGAAGCGACAAAAGCACGCATAGTGTTCTCCTTTGTTCCGTTTCTATTTTCTCACTCCAAAAGCAAATGATTCGCTTATAACTTGTCTTCCGAAGGCCTGCCTATGATGGCGCAACTCAGCATTTGTTATGATTTCATCTAGTCTTGTAATTTTGACATTGCGATTCCCAGGGGGTAGCTTTCCCAAAGGTATTAAAGCAATTTGCGAAGTTGACTTAGGAAATTCTACTGCTTCAAATGCGTACTCAACAACAACTTCCTTTTTTGTACTGTAAACTTTACTAAGCCTAACGCGCCTACCACTCTCATAGGCGAAGAATACTAGAGTCAATTCTTCAGAGGAGTCAAACCACTCTATTCTAGTTTGCTTATCGGCCAGAATGGCATTTGCATGTTTTAGAGCTTCAAGTCCAGTCGCAGCAATTACTGTTCCACGACCGACGACACTACCATATGATGGGCGGTGATTGACATTTAATAGCCAGCGAGTATTCTCTACAAGCGAGTTCTGAATTCGCTCTGTTGCGGACAAGCTCTTAAACTTATCTCCCTGCTCCAATTCGCGTAAATCCCTAGTGCCGGGCATGTCCAGAGCCCAGATTTGATCCAACGGAATTTCAACCGGTTCCTCGGCGTAGACGGGAGAGCAGCAGAGAACGAACGACAATATTGCGAATAATCGAACAATCATAGCGCCTCCTTCTTACCCGTCTGGAATTCTCCTCCGTAGATTTTGTGGCTCCACTCTCCGAGTCGTACTACTCTGAAATTGACCATGTTTTCAAATTCTGTCGGACAACTAACTCTTCGTCGCTTCCCACGGGGGTTGGGTCTGCGGGTAATAATCTTCTTGAGTTTCGGGCGAACCATATTCATACGGTCCGCGGTAAATGATCGGTTGGAAATCGAAATTACAGTGTCCGGGTGGGCTGGGGGCCTGCCATTCCAGGCCATTCGCCTTCCAGGGATTTCTCCCCGAACGCGGCCCGAAAAACATGCTGCCAAAGAAGTTGATGACGAAAATGATCTGAATCCCCACGAGAATGAACGCACACCAACTGATGAACATGTTCAAGGGAAGTAAATTCTTGAACGTTTCATAGTGATAGGGGTCCGCCAGCCGCCGCGGAAAACCTTGCATCCCTAGAATGTGCATAGGGTAGAACACGCAGTTCATCAATACAAAGGTCAACGTGAAGTGAACTTTGCCCCAGGAGTCGTTCATCATCCGGCCAAACATCTTGGGGAACCAGTAATAGATCCCCCCGAAGACCGCCATGGCCGTCCCACAGAACAGCACGTAGTGGAAATGGGCCACGATGTAGTACGTGTCGTGGATGAAAATATCGACTGGCGTGGCGGCCATGAACACTCCGCTGAGGCCGCCGATGATAAACATCGAGACAAACGAAATCGCAAACAACATCGGAGTGGTGTACTGAATCTTGCCACCCCACAGCGTGCCGAGCCAATTGAAGGTTTTGATCGCACTCGGCAGGGCGATCATCATCGTCGACACCATGAACGTCATGCCGAGCATCGGGTTCATGCCGGAGACGAACATGTGGTGCCCCCACACGATGAATCCCAGCCCGGCAATGCCGGAGATGGAATACACCATCGGCTTGTAACCAAAAAGCGGCTTCCGGGCAAAGGTGCTCAGAATGTCCGAAACCATACCCATCGCGGGCAGGATCATGATGTACACGGCCGGATGGCTGTAAAACCAGAACAAATGCTGCCACAACAGCGGTTGCCCTCCGCCGGAGGCCATCTCAGAGTTGTTGGCCATCGCCCCTTCGGCCAGGAAGAAACCGGTTCCTAACACGCGATCCGCCAACTGCATGAAGCCCGCTGCGGTCAGCACCGGCAATGCAAAGGCCTGCAGGATTGCCGTGATAAACATTCCCCAGATGGTCATCGGCAACCGGAACATGGTCATGCCCGGGGCCCGCATCTGGATGATGGTGGTCATGTAGTTAATCGACCCCATCATCGACGAGATGCCAACGAAGGTGACCCCCATCAACCAGAGGGTTTGCCCGTTAAAGCTACCGGGTGCCGCCTCTCGAATCACCGAAAGCGGGGGGTACGAGGTCCAGCCCCCTTGGGCGGCACCCCCTTCCACGAAAAAGCTACCGCCGATCAACGCAAACGCCGGCCACATGAACCAGTAGCTCAGCATGTTGAGTACGGGAACGGCCATGTCGTCGGCCCCGATCATTAGGGGAATCAGAAAATTTCCGAAAGCCCCCGCGAGGATCGGAATGATTACGAAGAAGATCATCACCGTGGCGTGCATGGTGACCAGCATTGTATAATTCTCGGGGGCGATTTGACCCCCTTCATTCGCGGCCAATAAGTTGCCCAGGATCGGCATCGGTCTCCACGGGTAGGCTAACTGCCAACGAATCCCTAGCGCCAACAGGCCCCCGATCGAAAACCAAATCAGCGTGCTAAACAGAAACTGCATGCCGATGATTTTGTGATCGAGCGAAAACACATACGTCTTGAGAAAACTCGAAGTATGGCCGTGCTCGCCGTGGGCAATAGGGGTATCAGATGTAACGGTACTCATGGGGAACTCACTATTTGAACTTCTCGGCAAAGACCTCGATGCATACTCCGGAGGAAACCGGTCCAGGCAATCAACGGTCTCTCACTACTCTTCTTCTGGAACCTCGACCCGCATCGTATTCTGTTCGACACCAAAGGCGGCAAGCTTGGCTTCGTACTCTGGACGGGGCAAAAAAGTGACTTGACCCTTCATCTTGTAGTGGCCCCAACCGCATAACTCGGCGCACACAATGTCGAAATCGCCCGTCTTCTTGGACTTGAACCACATCTGCTGATCCATGCCGGGGACCACGTCCTGTTTGATCCGCAAATTTGGCAGAAAAAAGCTGTGCAGCACGTCGGCACTGGTGATCTTCAGCAGCACATCTTCATTCACCGGCAGGAATAATTTGCCATCCGTCCGCACGAGGTCGTCCTCGGTGTACAGTTCGTTGTCGGGGCCCGGATAACGGAAGTCCCAATTGAATTGCCGACCGGTCACCTCGCAGGTGATATCCATCACGGGGGGGTGCATCTTCGCGGCAGCCCACGCTTCCATTTGATAGATCGCAATGAACAACAGTGTCACTGCGGGAAGAATTGTCCAAACCAACTCGAGGGCATGGCTGCCGTGCGAGAATTTGACTGGTTCTTGATTCGTGTTCGCATCGTACTTCCATGAAAAATAAAACAGCACCATCTCCGTGACCAGAAATACGGCACCCGTGAGGTACAGAATGAACATGAACAGGCTGTCGATCGTGCGGCCATGTTCGGATACGTCCCGTGGCAACCAGATATTGAAATACGGCGCAGCGACGAAACAGGCCACACCCCCGATGGGTACCAGCAGAAACAAGAAACTCCAAAAACGATTCACGATCGCTCTCCAACAATGCGGAATGACTGTCCGTCAGCTCCGCGGGGACGGATACTTATCAATTCACCAATTCAAGGTTTGTCGGCAAGGCTTCTAGCGGTCGACTTGGTGTTTCATAGGGCAAGGAAAGCACGTAGTCGACGATGCTCCAAATTTCTTCTTCGGTCAAAGTCCCTTGCGCGCCAGGACTCGCGGGGCCACTGCCGGGCATCGGCGTACCGGCGATGCCCGCATAGATTCTCCAAAACACGTCGATCCTCCGATGACCGCCGCGATAAATCCCCTTGCGCAAGTTGCGCGGGATCGCATTGCGAATCGGATACAACGAGGCCGCCACGGAATCACGGGTCCCGGTCAGCTCATCTTCCTCACTGCTGCTGGCCAGCGAATCGAGGAATTGCTTGTGGGCCTTGTTCCAATTATCGAAATCGTCTTGCTGCCCATCCCCCAAGCCGGTGGGGCCGTGGCATTTCATGCAATTCGCCCGAATGCCGTAGAACAATTCCCGCCCCTTGGCTACCGAAGCGGCAACGTCCTCCGCAGGTCGGTTATCGACAGGTATCGCCCCTTCCTCGGGAACGATGATCTGCTCGTTGACCGTGTTCCACGGATCCATGATCTCGGCCAGCAATTCGGTGATGACTGTCCGCTGCTCTTCGTCGCTGGCCGGATCGAGCGGGATCAACCGCATCACGGGTTCTCCCTCGTCATCGAGCACCGGTTCGCCTTTGTCGTCGACGGTTTCTTCTTCGCCGAGATCATTGAACGCATAATTCGCCAGGGCGATTTCCATCTGACCCCGAATGCTCAGGTATTTAACGTATTCGGCCAAGGACTCCAGTTCGGCTTGTGGCGACAGCGAGAACGAAGGCATCGCGGTGCCGGGGATGCCATTAATCAGTACCCGATGTAAATCTTCATCGGTGGGTCGGGCAGGATTGTAGGTCGACTTAAACTTGTAGACCCCGGCCCGATAATCGCGGGGGTAGGGGTTTAGAAACAAGGCCGTCGGACCTCGACCATCACCTGTCACACCGTGACAGTGGACACAATGCTTCCGGTACAGGCCGAAGTTGGCACCCTTGTCGTCGGTCCAAGCGGGCCCGGCCGCCATCTGCAATTTGCGCAAGTCCAGACCAGTCTCTGGCAACGCAAACGGTTCGTCCGGAGTGCCAAACATGCCGTCCAGCACATTGGCAATCTGCTCCTGATAAGCCGGCGGAGTAGGAGTCGCATCGGAAACCATTTGCACCATGTTCAGGCGAAACTGGGGAGCATCGGGCATGTCGCACCCGCCGAGTAGGATCACTCCAACCAGACTCAACCATCCACAGAAAATTCGCACACTGGAATTCATCACGCAATCACCAAGCCAATTGTTTTTCGGAACTCGATCTGTGTTGAACGCTTACAAACTAAAAGCAGTGCTCGGCACAGCCAAATTGATTTCCTTCACTTCGTCCTCTCCAAGCTTCACCTTGAAGCGGCCCTTCTTCGACCATTTCAAGTCTTTCGCCTCGGGCGTGGTCAGGATCAAAGAGTGCCCCGGGCCCGAAGCACTCTCGTGCCAGACCTGGAACTCTAGGTCCTCTCCTGCGGGAAGATTAGCGATTTCAAAACTGCCATCCGCCGAGGTGATGGCCACGTATCCGTTCTTCCGCGGAAGAAAGTAAGCCAACATCCAGGGATGGATGCTGCACCGCACGCTCACCGGAACCGCTTCTTCCTTTTGGGGCTTGAAGTCGATGGATTCTCCGACCGGAATCGTTTGATTAAAACTATTCTTGCCATCGATATTCGTGTTGTGTCCCACGGGGTCACTGTTCTTGATGACTATCGTATTACCCAACACCAGCGGAAATACGTGGGTCAAAAATTGACACGCTTTTTGATCAAAATCCACTTTGCCGGAGCCCGCTTCCGCCGATTCATGCACTCGCGAAACACTCCGCACGAAAACGGCTAAGTTAGCGATACCTTTCGTTGATTCGTCGACCAACAAAGTTTCCTGGAGCGGTGCCTTGCCCGCGATGGTGCAGGCCTCCATATCTTTGTTGGCGTTGTAGGGGACCATCTGGGGAACATCTTCGCCGTCGAAGACAAATCGGCCCTTGAGAGTTCCCCAGCCGGTACCCATCGCTACTGCCGCTGCACCTCCACCCCCAGACCCACCTGCCGTGAGGGCATCACGAATTTTGAGCGCGGCTGCAGCGCTGGCCACGGGGCCAAGTTCTTCGCCCCGTTGGCAACCAGTTACGACGCCCAACCCCAACAAGGCTGGGAGCAGCAAAAAACTTGGCAGTTTTGTCAGTGGATTCACCATGTGAGATTCTTTACTTACCCAAGGCCGCGGGGGTGACTTTGATTTCTCCCAGGTCGAGCTCTTTACCGGCCTCGATTTTCAATTTCGCCCGGCCACGACGATCCGTCTTTCCCGAAGCAAGCTTGACATCGCGGAGGTTTCCTTTGCCTTCGTGCCAGAAAATAAACTCGTGCTGACCGACCGGGATATTCTTGATTTCAAATTCACCCTTCTCGTTCGAGATCCCCACATAGGGATCTTCGCGAACCACCACATGGGCCTTCATCCAAGGGTGAACATTGCAGGCCACCGGTGCGGGAACCGGCTCGGGCTTTTCCAGAGTTTTCACGATCGGCGCCGCATTGGTCACCATCTCATTGAAACCAGGATTTGCCACGAACGAAGCATTGGTATTGTGACCAATTCCCGGATCGCTGTTGCTCACCTCGAGCGGTTGGCCGGTGCGGAGGGCCAACAGATGGGGCTCGAACCGGCACCCTTTATTTTCCAGCTTCGCCGGCGTCTTGGCAGCAGCTTCGTAGTCGGGGTGGACTTCCAGTTTTTGGCCACGCTTGGCGTAAATGAAGACCACCACATTAGCCAGAGCGTTACCCTCGCCGGTAACAATGGTTTCATCTTTCAAATCATGCTTGCCGCAAAACTCGGCATCTTTGTTGACGTTGATTGCCGCCGGCTCTCCAGCGGCGCCGTCGAGGACGAACTTGCCTTTAATCGAGCCCCACTCCACGGCGTGTGATTGAGCGAGGGCGGTTATTGTGATCACAGTTGCTACAAGGATGCGAAATGGATGCGTCATTGTGGTTTTCTCCTTGATAAAACACGGATTAACGAAGTGGAGTTTCGTCGGATCGGGTATCGGAAGTTTTGGGTGCGCTCTCCGCCGCGGCGGCCTCCACCACCGGGGTGGCAGCCGCGGGCGCCGATGAGACGCTCGAGCTCGACATCGTGCCGGTCGCCGTCTGCCTCTATCCGGGCAGCAACACGGTCCTCGCGCTGACCCTGGCCGGGCGGCCCGCGCGAAGCTCGCAAAAGGTGTACCCATGAAGCCTGTTGCCCCCCGACGGTCCGGCGATGACGGCCGCACGGGCAGCGCCGCCCGCACACAGCCCGCCGCATCCAGCTCGGGCCGCTTTCCCGCGGTGCGCATGCGCCGCAACCGCAAGAGCGGATGGGCGCGCCGGCTGGTGGCAGAGAACACCCTGTCGGCCGCCGACCTGATCTGGCCGATGTTCGTCATCGAGGGGCGCGGCAAACGGTTAGCTGTGCCGTCGATGCCGGGCGTCGACCGCCTGAGCGTCGACCTCGCCGTGGCGGCAGCCGAGGAGGCCGTGGCGCTCGGCATTCCCGCGATCGCGCTGTTTCCCTTTACCGATCCGAAGCTGCGCAGCGACGACGGGCGCGAGGCCTTCAATCCGGACAACCTCGTCTGCCGCGCCACGCGCGCCATCCGCAAGGCCGGCCTCGACGTCGGCGTGCTGCTCGACGTGGCGCTCGATCCCTACACCAGCCACGGCCACGACGGCCTGATGCGCGACGGCGAGATCATCAACGACGAGACGCTGCCCGCCCTGGTGCGGCAGGCGCTGGTGCAGGCCGAAGCCGGCTGCGACATCATCGCGCCGTCCGACATGATGGACGGCCGCATCGGCGCCATTCGCCAGGCGCTCGAGGAGGGCGGGCACCAGAACGTGCAGATCATGGCCTACGCGGCGAAATACGCGTCGGCCTTTTACGGCCCGTTCCGCGATGCGGTCGGCTCGCGCGGGCTGCTGAAAGGTGACAAAAAGGGCTACCAGATGGATCCTGCGAACAGCGACGAGGCGCTGCGCGAGGTCGCGATGGACATTGCCGAGGGCGCGGACAGCGTGATGGTCAAACCCGGCCTGCCCTATCTCGACATCATTCACCGCGTAAAGCACCGCTTCGACCTCCCCGTCTTCGCGTATCAGGTATCGGGCGAATATGCGATGATTGAGGCGGCAGCAGCGGCGGGCGCGGGCGACCGGGATGCGCTGGTGCTGGAGACCCTGACCGCCTTCAAACGCGCCGGATGCTCAGGCGTCCTGACCTATCACGCCGCGCACGCGGC
>CALMBE010000470.1 GCA_937860165.1 uncultured Planctomycetaceae bacterium | reverse complement strand
CACATGCCCACGCCGGAGTACCAGCGTGAGCATGGCACCCCACAATGAATAACTGGATCGGCCCTGTTCGCTTCTACCGGCAAGATGCACGCGGTGCTTGCGGTAGCTATAATTCCTCAATTGTTCCCACGAATCTTTGGCTCTCAAGAAAGTATCGTCCCATGGCATCGGTCACGCTTACTGGGCTGTCGAAGTCCTTTGAGGACAATTGCCATGCGGTGCGGGACCTCGATCTGGAAATCAGCGACGGCGAGTTTTTGGTGTTGGTGGGACCCTCGGGTTGTGGCAAGACGACTACCCTCCGCATGATTGCCGGGCTGGAAACGATCTCGGCTGGGACGGTTAAAATTGGGGATCGCGTGGTGAACGAGATCGCACCGCGAGGCCGTGACGTTGCGATGGTTTTCCAGAATAGCGCCTTGTATCCCCACCTGACCGTGTTTGAGAATCTGGCGTTTGCCCTCAAATTGCGGCGAACCCCGCAGCAGGAAATTGGGGAACGGGTGGCCTGGGTCGCGAGTTTATTGGGCTTAGAATCACTGCTGGCCCGCAAACCTTCGGCCCTCTCAGGGGGCGAACGGCAACGGGTGGCCCTGGGGCGGGCAATCATCCGCAAGCCGGCGGTGTTCTTGTTGGACGAACCCCTCTCGAATCTCGATAGTCGATTGCGATTGGAAATTCGGGCCGAGATCAAGCGACTCCATCGCCAGCTTGGCACCACGACAATTTATGTCACGCACGATCAAGAAGAAGCCCTGGCCCTAGGGGATCGAGTGTGCGTGATGTGCCGGGGTCGCATGCGCCAGTGTGCGCCACCGCTAGAGGTTTACCAAAAGCCCGCGGATAGGTTTGTCGCGGGTTTCTTAGGGATGCCCCCCATGAATTTTCTTGAAGGAGAACTCGAGGAGTTCGAAGGTCGTGCTTGGTTTGTTAGCGAAGATTTTCGCCTGTCACTGCCAAACGCCGAAACGAACTGGCTCAATGGGAGTGGGCGGTGTCCCGTGATTGCGGGGATTCGACCGGAGAGCATGGTCCTTGCCAAATCGGGCGAGGAGGGTCGAGAGGATTCGTTTTCAGGGATCGTGGAATTGGTGGAACCCTTGGGAAGTGTGACCCATGCCACCCTGATGCTGCGGTCGGGGCAACGAATGGTGTGCCGTGTGACTAGTGACGAGGTAGCTGTCGGGAAATCAGTCCGAGCCATCTTGGATGCGCGGCAGATTCATCTGTTCGCCCCTCCGGCGCCCGGGGACTCGGAGGGCATGGCCCTCCGGCTACGGGGAGGTGATTGCAAGCGATCCTAAATAATTCCGGCGAGTTCTTGTAGGAGCCGCCAGTTTTCCAAGCGATCTTGCTGAGCACGCAGGATTGTCGCGGAGGGTTTGCCCTCGGCATCGAAGTGTTTGACAAATCGACCTTCGCTCCGTGCAAACGACAAGAAATCGACCGTCTCGCCCGTCTTGGGATTGGTGAACCAATCTTCTTTCATGGCCGGATTGCCTTGCAAGGAGAGATGCTCCTTGATTTTGGTTCCCTTGTTGGGGTCGTAGACCAACAGGGGAAAGGCACGCGTATCAACCGCCAGCCGAGCCTGCTCCCCGGCCATGTTGTCCGCGACACCATGTTCGGGTTGGCAAGTGGTGTAGCAGTTGATAATCGCCGGCCCATCGAACTCGAGTGCCCCGAGCACGGCCTTGTAAAAATGATTGGCATGCGCGGCAGTGGTTTGGGCAACGAAGGTATGCGGGTGCATCATCGCGATCTGGGCGATTTCCTTGCGTCGTTCCTGCTTCCCGTCGTGCAGTTTGCCATGGTTGCTCATCTTGGTGTTTTGACCGGTGTAGCTACTGGTCGATGCCTGGCCTCCCGTGTTCGAGTAGACCTGCGTATCGAGTACAAACACTTTCACTGGCAGACCGGAAGCCAAAAGACGCGAGAGCGACTGAAAGCCGATGTCGAACATCGCACCGTCACCACCGATGCACCACAAGGGCTTGTCTTGCCAGCCCATTTGGTTCCAGCGCATGCGGACCCCCATGGCATCGGCCGGGGCATTTTCGAAGAGAGAATTTGTCCAGGGAACCAAGTAAGGATTGTAGGGATAGGTCGAGGTATAAACGGTGTTGCACCCGGTCGCGGCCACGATGCCCCATTGATCGGCGTACTTCGCACCGGTAGCAGCGCAAAGCATTCGCAAGGCCGTCCCCTCGCCGCAACCCGCACAAGACCCGGCACCACCGACATAAATGTGGGTTTGTTCGCGGAGCATCATGTCCACGAGTAGATTGTCATTGATGTAGGCTTCGTCCGAGGGCCCCACTTGCTTGAAGTAGCGATGGCTTTTGCGGATCTTGTCCATCACGGGCTCGGTCTTGGGAATCATTTCCAGGGCCAAGTCATCGCAGACGGTCACGCATTCGGCGCATCCCTTGCACTTGGACGGATCGATGATGATGGCGAACCGGCCCCCC
>CALMBE010000469.1 GCA_937860165.1 uncultured Planctomycetaceae bacterium | reverse complement strand
CGCGCGCGTGCGCGTCAGCGCTGGCGGCCAATGCCAAGACACAAACCGGCGCAGCCAGAAGAATTCGTTTCATCTTTTGGAAACTGCGAAAAAGGCACGCTATCAGTGCTTCCTTGCGTTACGTCAGGTAGCCCATAATCGACATTATCCACGATCAACAATTGAGGGTCCTGCCGTACTTTATCAGAGTTCTCCCGTTCCAGTTCAAGGAGCATACTAGCTGCAGGCATGTACGAAATAACTTTGTGCTCGATCAAAAAACCCTTGTCAGCGTCCAAGGGAAGTGCTGCAAACGGACACGCAACGAGCAAACCATCTGGGGAAATAATAATCATTTCTGAATGCTGCAACGACTTCTCAATTGGATCCCAGATCAACTTACGAAGTGCAACCCCCTGCTGGTCGACAATAGATGCAATTTGGCTGGCATCCTTAAAATTGCCCGTGACTTCGAAGTCAATCGCATACAACCAACTCGTTAGCGCTGCATCGACTGCACTGGCATCTCCCAATTCGATCAATTCAACTTGCTTGTCTTTTTGGATGACAAAAGCCAACAAGGAATCAATAGTTTCCATTCCAAATAGCCTTTCCAAGAAGGTCGCCGGTCTTTCATATTCGATAAAGTCAACAATGGCCGCTCGATTTGGTAAGACGCGTTGAAGTTGTGAAATCTTATCCTCTGCGGACACGCTTTCTGGCATCTTTACGAGGGTTGCCAACTTCTTCTCCAAAATATCCCGCTTGCCCAGAAGATCGTCCAATTCGCCAAGTCGCTCATCGTTGAGTGTAGCAGACATAAGTTTCGCACTTTGCGAGGTAACCTTACGGAGTTCTTTTATGAGCTCGACCGAATTGGCGTTTCGGGATGCTTTTCGTAGGGATCGCTGGTAATTGGTGACTGCTCCCTTCGCTCCTACGACTCTCCGGTACGCATCGGCGGGATCGATTCTCTTGGCAACAGTTAGGCGCAGCAATTCGCTCAGCAAAGAACGATCAACAATGACTTGATCAAATTGCAGTCGTTCAGGATAAGCCTTGAAAAGCGACTCTCGTTTCTTTTGCTGGAAGTCCACGAGTTCTAGAAACTGCTGCGCTACTTGTCGATCATCTTCAAGCCACAAACGCGTCGACACGAGATCCTGCAAGACGGATCGATACGCTTCGGACTCTTTACCAAAGTTTGTTGCCGCCAATTCTAGAGCTTGTTCCAATCTGACTTTTGCAGCAGGTATTTGATTAGCCATCATCAAATTTCTGGCTTCGGTAGTAAGCACATTTAGATAAGCGCTACTTGCGGTGCCATACTTTTGAGATACCAGCATCCGCTGTTGTTCGCAATATTCCTGTGCCCCGTCTAAGTCTCCCTCGATCCGACACACGTCTGCCAACATGCTTCGGACTACTGTCGCTCTTTCACCGGCGCTCTCACTGTTGTCGCTAAAGAGTTTCAAGGCATGCGTTAGGGACAATTTTGCCGAGTCCGTGTTTCCTAGTCGCATCTGATTCAATCCTCTTTCTAACAGGCAGTTAGCGTAGGTTGTTGAATCGATTTGGTTGGCTTCAAGACAGATCTTACCCGCCTCTCGGAAAAGCGATTCTGCTTCATCAAAGCGATTATTTGAACTGTAAATTTGGCCCAATGAGATCATGGCTGGCACAAGTTCACCGGAGTATTCATCTCCCTTCTTTCGCCACCTCTCGACCACCTGTTCTGCAAGTGATATGGCTTTGCCCGGATCACCGTAGGTTGCCAAGGATACTGCGAGTGCCAATTCAGCCCGCAGCGTCAACACATGATCTTTTTCCAAGAGTGCCTGAGTGGACTTAACAATATTTCCGAGTTGTTCGTGAGCAGCTTGATTGCGACCTTTAGCTTGATTCTCAGACACCATGGCGGTGGCCTTCATCACACCAGCGATCTTTGCTTGCTGCGTCACGTCGCCCGTAAGGAGTAACGCCGCTTGCTCAAAATCACTTTTCGCTTCTTGAATCAACCACGCATTGCTTGGATCATGCAGAGTTATTGCCTTCAGTCGCTCCTCGACACAACTCACGTATTTCTTGTAGTCCTCTTTGTCGAACGCATCCATTGCCCTGGTGACCATTGCACTTCCATAGAAACTCGCAACAACACTTGTCCTCGAACTTCCCGGGCCAGCGAATTGCAGTAGCTTCTCCAGGGCCTGGCGAATAATTTTTTCTCCCTGATTTTTCTGTCCTAGACTTATCTTCAGAAGGCCTGCTTGAGCACTCGCCACCAAAGCTTCGGGATGGTCTCTTCCCAAGGATGCACCAAAAGTATTTGCAGATGCTTGGAAAGCCTCCAATGCTTTTTCAGTGTGGCCAGCATCGTCGAGTCGCTGCCCGATCCACTGATGTACTAGACCCAAGGAAAAGTCGTTAGCTCCAAAAGCTTCCGCCTGCAAGGGTATGCGGGTTCGTTCCATATCGATACCCGCAAAGAGATTACCCTCGGCACAAAGCGTTTCAGATCGATTCCGAATTCTTCCGGACTCCTCATAGGCGACTCTTTGGGTCTCCGTGTATCCGCTTCTCTTCCCTCCAATTTCTAATTTGGAGACATTCAGGCTGCCAGTTTGTTGTTGGATGGCGATTCCATGACACCAAGAGGAGAATGCACTGCTGTAGGCACTCCCGAGATGTTGCCCATTACAGTCAACAGTAACTAAACCATTATTGTATTTGACACTCCAGCGTTCGAGTTCTCCTTGAAGAGCTAACGGAGAAGTCTGCCTCAGTTCCACAAACGTGTTTGGTGGGATAGAAACCAATGCTTGTTCATCGCGGTTTAGTTCACCAATGACAACTTGGCAGTACCGCGAATGATTTTGCGACTGGCGGACGATCGCAATCGTCACCTCCCAACCGTTGCTCGCGAGAACTATAATCCGCGTAATATTTGGCCCTTGATTCTCACTGTCAACCGTCCAGAAATGAAACTTCAGTTCACAAACCGGTAGCATCGGCTCGACCCTAACAATTGCAGACTCTGGACTTAGTTGTAACTCGCCTGAATCCCACTTTACGGGACCATTCAGTTGGTAGGCTTTCCGAGTATCAGAAAAAAAATTATCCGTAATCGAAATCGTTTCGCCAGGTTTCTGAGTTGTAGATGCACTTTCACCAAGAGATGAATTTGCGTCCAGCACTAATAGTAGAAAAGCTAAATAAGGGACACGTCGAGACAAGAATCTTGACATTTCAACCACTCAGAGAAAAGGACAGTAGAGTCTTTAAGAAAACACCGGGGTGAATTCCGATTCTAGTACCACTTGCCCGAGAGAACCATTAGGAAATACGTTGGGCCTATCTATCTTCCTAGTAAGTCTTTCTTCTACCCCAGAAGTGGCCCTTTGTCGGAACGCCCCGTTCGGGTAAACTGGGGGTTTCTTAATTCCTGCCGGTGGGGTGGGTTTGGACCCTTAGTGGAAGTACGAATTGATGCACTCTCAGGTTGTCGTATTGGGTGGTGGACCGGGGGGCTACGCGGCGGCGTTTATGGCTGCCGACCTCGGGCTGGAAGTCACCCTCATCGAAGCAGATTCGCGGCTGGGGGGGACCTGTCTGTTGCGCGGCTGCATCCCCTCCAAGGCCCTGCTGCACGTCGCCAAAGTGATCGGCGAAGTCCGCGACCTGGACGAGTGGGGCATCGACTTTGGCAAGATGAAACTCAACGTCGACACCCTCCGCGCCCGCAAAGAAAAGGTCATCGACACGCTCTCGGGTGGTCTCGCGGAACTTGCCAAGCGTCGCAAGGTGCGGGTGATCAACGCCCGGGGTATTTTTGTCGATTCGAACACGTTGCAACTCGAAGGGGGAACACCCCAGGCCAACGATGCCCAGCGAATCACTTTCGACAAGTGCATCCTCGCCACCGGTTCCGTCCCGGCGATGCCGAAGATGTTTAACATCGGCTCCAAGCGGGTGATGGATTCGACCGGGGCGCTGAAACTCGAAGACGTTCCCAAGACCTTGCTGGTGATCGGCGGCGGGTACATCGGGCTCGAGATGGGCACCGTCTACGCGGAGTTGGGGACCACGGTCTCGGTCGTGGAACTGACCGAAGGTTTGCTCCCCGGCGCGGACCGCGACTTAGTAAAACCATTGCACAAGCGGCTCGACACGTTGTTCGAGAAAATTTATCTCGATACCAAAGTGCTCGGACTCGAAGATGTCGGCAAGCAGGTCAACGTGCAGATGGAAGGATCGGAAGGAAAGTTCTCGCTTACATTCGACCGTGTGTTGGTCTCCGTGGGACGTCGCCCGGTGTCGAACGGGCTGGGTTTGGAAAGCACTAAGGTCACGGTCAACGAACGGGGGTTTGTCGTAGTCAATAATCGACAGGAAACTTCGGATCCCTCGATCCTGGCGATTGGCGACGTGGCGGGTGATCCGATGCTCGCCCACAAAGCCTCGCACGAAGGCAAGGTCGCTGCCGAAGTGCTCGCTGGCCATCCGGCGGCATTCGACAAAGTGGCGATCCCCGCGGTGGTGTTTACCGAGCCCGAAATCGCGTGGGCGGGAATCACCGCCAACGAAGCCAAGCGCACGGGTCGCAAAGTGGAAATCGCTCAGTACCCGTGGCAAGCCAGCGGTCGGGCCATCGCGATCGGCAAGACCGAGGGCCTGACGAAGTGGATTATCGATCCCGAGACCGATCGCGTGCTTGGCTGTGGGATCGTCGGTAGCGGTGCCGGAGAATTGATCGCCGAGGCGGTGGTGGCAATTGAAATGGGCTGCACCGTCCTCGATGTGACCGAGTCGATTCACCCCCATCCCACACTGAGCGAGACGGTGGCCTTTGCCGGTGAAGTCCACCTCGGCACGGCGACGGAAGTTTATCGACCTAAGAGAAAAAAAGAATGAACCACGAAGAATTGAACCACGAAGGCACGAAGGACACGAATGGGAGAATTGCAAATTGAAAAATGAAAATTGAAAAAAAATAGCATCAATTTACAATTCCTCCCCCTTGGTGTTCTTCGTGACTTCGTGGTAACCGAAATTAGTTAGGGAATCTGTTTATGGCCAATTTCAAAGTCGCGCCCATTAAGTCACCGATCCCTGGGGATACCGATCCGGCGGAAACTGCCGAATGGCTCGAATCGCTGGACTATGTGCTGGAGAGCAAAGGTCCCGAACGGGTGCAGCAGTTGATCTCTGCGCTCGAGGAAACTGCGCATCGTAACGATGTGCAATTGCCATTCACGGCCACGACCCCCTACATCAACACAATACCTCCGGAGAAACAACCCCCTTATCCCGGCAACCGCGAGATGGAGCGGCGGATCAAGAGTTTTGTGCGTTGGAATGCGATGGCGATGGTCACGCGCGCCAATCGCGATCCCGCGGCACCGGGGGGACATATATCGACCTACGCCTCGTCGGCGACTTTGTATGAAGTGGCGATGAATCACTTTTTCCGCGGTCGGGGCGAAACCGGCTATGGGGGCGATCAGGTTTATTACCAGGGACACGCGGCCCCCGGTCTCTACGCGCGGGCCTTTCTGGAAGGGCGACTGAGCGAAGAACATTTGGTGAATTTTCGCCGCGAGCTAAGCACTGGGGGAGGGCTGTCGAGCTATCCGCATCCGTGGTTGATGCCGGATTTCTGGGAGTTCCCCACGGTGTCGATGGGGCTCGCACCGATCATGGCGATTTATCAAGCGCGGTTCAACGAGTATCTGACTGATCGGGGAATTGTCGATTGTTCGCAGAAGCGCGTCTGGGCATTTCTGGGTGACGGCGAATGCGACGAACCCGAGACCTTGGGGGCGATCACACTCGCTTCGAGAGAGCATCTCGACAACCTCATCTTTGTCATCAACTGCAACTTGCAGCGGCTCGATGGACCCGTGCGCGGCAACGGCAAGATTATTCAAGAGCTCGAAGGGGCCTTCCGCGGGGCGGGATGGAATGTCATCAAGGTCGTTTGGGGAGGCGACTGGGATCCCCTGCTCGAAGCCGACGAAACTGGTCTGCTGTCGCAGCGGATGATGGAAGTCGTCGACGGCCAGTATCAGAAATACGTGGTCTCGCCAGGCGAATTCATTCGCAAGGATTTCTTCGGCAAGTATCCCGAGCTCGCGGAGATGGTGAAGAATTACTCCGACGACAAACTTCGCAAGATGCGGCGTGGGGGGCACGATCCCGACAAGGTGTTTGCCGCCTATCAATTGGCCTGCCAGCGAAATGGCAAGCCGACGGTGGTGATCGCCAAGACCATCAAGGGGTATGGCTTGGGCGAAGGGGGCGAAGGTCGCAACGTCACGCACAACCAAAAGAAACTCAACGAAGAAGAGCTGCGCGAGTTTCGTTCGCGGTTCGGGATTCCGATTTCCGATGAGCGCGTCGCCGAAGCCCCGTTCTATCGGCCTCCTGAGGGGAGCCCCGAAATGAATTACCTGCGCGAGCGTCGCAAGGCCTTGGGAGGTTCGGTGCCGATGCGCAATAGCAAGCCGGTGACCATGCCGGTGCCGCGCATCGAAGAATACGAAAAGACCATGGCGAAGCTGGTGAGCAAAGGCCCCGGCAAAGAAATGTCGACCACCATGGGATTCGTGCGATTGTTGGGGGACCTCTTGCGCGACAAAAAAATCGGCAAGCATATCGTGCCGATTGTGCCCGACGAATCACGGACGTTTGGCATGGAAGGTTTGTTCCGTCAGGTGGGGATTTATTCGCACCTCGGGCAACTTTACGAACCGGTGGATTCCGATCAGGTCGCCTACTACAAGGAAGCCAAGGATGGGCAACTGCTGGAAGAAGGAATCACCGAGGCCGGGAGCATGTCGTCGTTTAACGCGGCTGGCACCGCTTATGCTTCGCACGGAGTGAACATGATCCCGATGTTCATCTACTATTCGATGTTCGGCTTCCAGCGAATTGGCGACTTAGTGTGGGCCGCGGCCGATATGCGGGCGAAGGGTTTCATGCTCGGAGGCACCGCCGGACGCACGACCCTCAACGGCGAAGGTTTGCAGCATCAGGACGGTCACAGCTTGGTCAACGCGATGGCCTTCCCCACCGTACGAGCCTACGACCCGGCCTATGCGTACGAAACGGCGGTGATCGTGTTCGATGGTCTCAAGCGGATGTATGAGGACAACGAACAAGCGATCTATTACATCACGCTCGAAAACGAAAACTACAAGATGCCCGAGATGCCCGCCAGTTGCGAGGAAGGAATCATCCGGGGAATGTATAAGACTTCGAGCTTTGAGGCCAAGGGCCCACGGGTGCAACTCTTCGGCAGCGGAGCCATTTTGAACGAAGTCCTGCGAGCAGCAGCGATGTTGGCCGAGAAATATGGCGTGGCCAGCGATGTGTGGAGCATCACGAGTTACACCCAACTGCGCCGTGAAGCGCAAGAGTGCGAACGCTGGAACCTGCTCCACCCGGGCAGCAAGCCGCGAAAATCGTATCTCGAAGAACAACTTGCGGGAATCGAAGGCCCCGTGATTGCAGCGAGCGATTACATGCGGATTCTCGCCGAGCAACTTAATCCGTGGATTCCCGGGGGGTTATTCGCACTAGGAACCGATGGGATGGGTCGGAGTGAATCCCGCGAAGCGCTGCGTCGGCACTTCGAGGTGGATGCCGAGTTCGTTACCTTGGCCACGCTCACGCAACTGAGCAAGCGCGGCAAGTTCGATGCCAAGAAACTTCCGGGAGTGATTAAAGATTTGGGAATCGATCCTGCCAAGCCATCGGCTTTGTACGCTTAATACTTAACCACAGGAGTCCAGAAATTAACAATGATAAGGGACGCCAAATCGTCATCCCCGCGCAGGCGGGGATCCAGTTCTCTAGATTCCCGCCTACGCGGGAATGACGGAATTGTGATTTCCGGACACCCTCAATTAACTTCAATGTCGTACACCGCCGCGACGGGATCGTGCGAATGGTCAACGATTGAAACTAAAACTTCAATTACTATTCTCCGTGTTACTCTGTGTCCTCTGTGGTAAATAAATCTTCCCTGCCCCGGGCCTATTCCTAGAAACAGCATTTCGACTATGGCAACACAAATAACGCTTCCCAATTTGGGTGAGAATATCAAATCGGGCGATGTGCTTTCGATTTTGGTCGCGGCTGGCGATGTGATCCAGGCCGACCAAGACATCTTGGAAATCGAGACCGACAAGGCGACCATGCCGATACCCAGCCCTCACGGGGGCAAGGTGACGAAGATTCTCGTCGCCGAAGGAGATACGCTGGCGATTGGTGCGGCGATTCTGGAAATAGAGGCGACGGAATCCGCTGCGGTGGTTGCGAAGACACCCCCACCGACTGCGGCTCCGGTTGCGGCTCCCGCACCGGCTCCGGTTGCGACTCCGATTCCTACACAAACTCCTAAACCGACACCGACCGTTGAGGCCCCGACCGCTGAAGCGGTCTCGCCTGCGGCGGGAGATGTTCCGGGGGATGGCCATGCGTCGGCGGCGGCTGGTCCCGCGGTGCGGCGGCTGGCTCGTGAGTTGGGTGTTGATTTGCGGCGCGTTCGTCCCTCCAGTGGTGGGCGAATCACCGAAGACGATGTCCGCAATCATGTCCGGCAGAGTAACGCCCAGGCTGCTTCGGCGCTACCCAAGGGGGTCACCCCTCCCGGCACGCTCGACAGCGACGCACATGGTGCCGTCCGACGGGAAAAAATGTCGCGGCTTCGTCAAACGATTGCCCGCAATATGTTTGCCTCGTACTCGACGATTCCGCAGCTAACGAATTTCGACGATGTCGATATCACCGACTTGGAACGCATTCGCAAGGATAGTTCCGAAGATTATTCCAGTCAGGGAGTAAAGCTCACCGCAATGCCCTTCCTGGTGAAGGCCGTGGCTACCGCCTTGCGGCAGCATCCCGTGGTGAATTCCTCGGTGGGTGAAAGTGGCGAAGAAGTCATCTACAAGGAGTACGTGAACATCGGGATCGCCGTCGATACGGAAAAAGGATTGATCGTGCCCGTGCTGCGTGACGCCGATCGCAAAGGTATCCCGCAGATCGCCCGGGAAATTGCGGCGCTGGCCGAATTGGCCCGGTCAGGGAGTTTTACGGTTGAGGACTTGCGCGGTGGGACGTTTACGATCAGCAATTTGGGAGCGGTGGGGGGAGCTTATTCGACACCCATCATCAACCCTCCCGAGGTGGCGATTCTGCTGGCCGGTCGGAGTCGCATCTTACCCCAGTACGTGCATGACCAACTTCAGCCCCGGCTGATGATGCCGCTGTCGCTCACCTACGACCACCGCGTCGTCGATGGTGCCGCCGCCGCGCGGTTTCTTAACGACGTGAAACGCTATCTAGCGAACCCGGGACGGTTGCTGTTGGCACCGTAAGGTGTTTACGACTTGAAAACGCCGCCATCAAAAGCGCCGCAACGAATTCGGCGATGTGCGGCTCCTGCGAAGCGCGGGGGCCGGCGATGTTGAGTGTCTTGACTTGGTGTGCGCGCAAGAAACACTGCAATTCTTCGGCTGCGGCGGCGAGTCGCTCGTCGTAAGTGATCATTCCGCCGAGGCTGATGCCGAACTGTCGAGCGGTGGCCAGATGGATGGCGTCAAGCGACCGGAGGGTGGCCGGGTCGAGTCCCGCGGCCTCGGCCACGATCTGATCGTCGACGTCGACGATGGTGGTGACCGAATCGAGGGTGAGGCGGCTACGCGGATCCGACGCTGGGTCCGTTCGACGACATGCGCGTGGCACCTCAACCCGCGCCAATTGGGAGGTCACCGTGGCCTCGACGGTCAGGAGATGGGCC
>CALMBE010000468.1 GCA_937860165.1 uncultured Planctomycetaceae bacterium | reverse complement strand
GACATAGTCGATCACTTCTCCAGTCAGGGGTTCGAGAAACAAACCATTGATCGTGAAGTCGCGGCGCTGGGCATCTTGTTCGGCGGTTGTAAATTCGACTGTCGAAGGGTGCCGACCATCGACATACGCGCCATCGCTGCGAAAGGTAGCGACTTCGATCGGGTGCAAAGCACCGCGACCCAGCACGCTGATCACTCCAAACGCGGCACCCAGTTCCAGGGTGCGGCGTTTGCCGAAAAGCTGGCGAATTTCATCGGGCCGGGCATTCGTGGCGACATCGAAATCCTGCGGCTCTCGGCCGAGCAGTTGATCGCGGACACATCCCCCCGCCCACAAGGCCTCGAACCCCGCTGAGCGGAGTTGCTGGGTGAGTTCCAGAGCGAAGTCGCGTTGATCGGTAACAGCCATCGATTTCGGAATCAACCCTCGACGTGTTCAGTTAAAACGTACGTCATTTAATACTACAGCGCCAAGTCAGATTTACCACGACGACACAACGAGCACGACGGGGGAAAAGTCGTAAGTCGTTAGAGAAAACTTAAGAACTAGATTCCCGCCTTCGCGGGAATGACAGAGGTCAGGAGGGAATGACGGTAGTTTTCCCTAGTCCCCGAATCCCAGCCCCCGACCCCTCAATTCCATTCGTCGTGCTCGTTGTGTCGTTGTGGTTCAATCTAGCGTTGTAGGATTATGTCCCCAGTCAGTCCCCGATCAATGTCTGCTTCCAACTGGCGTCGTTGGTCATCGTTCCAACGGAAGGAAACCTCGATACCTGGTTGCAGGAAGCACAGCACACTTTCAACCGGCCAGCCCCCGAGTGTTTTCTCGCAAGCCCGACTGTAGACAAACATCTGCAACTCGTAGCCGCGAGCCAATTCCGGGACACCTGCCGCGACTATGTGGTTCGACTTGTAGTCTAGCAGATGCCAGTCCCCTTGCGGATCCTGATAGAGGCAATCCATAAAACCGTGTAGATAGCGCCTCGGAGAAATGCTGGAGTCGCTTTCGCGGGAGAATAAGAATTCTACTTCCCGGAGGAGGCAAGTCGCGGAACCTAGCTGCCGAGCTCGATCCCCTTGGAGGAATTGTCCGATCATTTTAGCGGCCTGTTCGGCGGCTTGTCCCGCTTGCCAGTCGAGGTGTTGCGGTGCGAGAAAATCACACAAGTCCCGCACTTCGGTGATGGATGGCGGATTCGGTTTGAAACGGATGCGCTCCACAACGGCGTGAACTAAAGTTCCCAAGCCTCGGGGATCGAGTTCCTCGGCGACTCCCTCGGGAGTTTGTAACTTGGCTTGGTCGGTGCGTCGCACCAGCTTTCCAGACATCCGCGAGAAGGAATACCGACGCCGCGTGTCTTGCCGAGTCGAAATTGGTGCGACTAATTCAGGGATCACCCCCGGATTGGTTTGAGCCAGTTGGCGAGATTTATCGACGAGGCTGACCAAGTCGGCCCCACGGCTGCGGCTCGCCGCCGGGCGCTGGCTCTCGGGCTCGGAGGTGATGACTCGAACGATGGGTGTTTGAAAACCCGCGGGGAGCGTTGCCAGGCATTTTCCGGTCGTGAGGTCGAAACGCTCCCCGATGAATTTCAACCAGTCGCTCCGAGGGCGACTGGGGTCGCTCAAGCTGCTGGAAAGTATCAGATAATCTGCAGCCCGGGTGCAGGCGACATAGAGCAGCCGCACTTTCTCGGCCTGTTCTTCTTGCCGTTCGACAAACTGAATTAGGTTCCAGCCCACGCAGGTTTTATCCTGAGAGGCGACCAGTGGTCCCAGTTCGGGGTGAAACACGGGCAACTTCGCCTCTGGAGGAGGGCGGCGCTCCAGATCGGGGATCACCACGACAGGAAATTCCAACCCCTTGGCTTGATGGATAGTCATGATGCGGACCACATCGCCCGCCGCGGTAACTGCAACCGCTTCTTTGGCGCGGGTGACGAACTGCGACAATTGCAGCACGAAGCCACTCAAGTCTCCCGGACTCGTGCGATCCAGGGTGCGGGCCTGTTCGATTAGTTTGAGCAAGTTGGCCAATTTGCGCTCACCGAGAAACTCCGTGAGCAACACCGCATCGTATCCCGTCAATTCGACCGCCAAGGTCAAGAGTTCGGCAATCAGTAGGCGGTCTTTGGTCTGGCGCAACTCGTGAATCACACGGGCGGCGTGGGCGACTTTACTGCGTTCGCCCTCGGTAAGCTCGGGTGGCAACGATTCAGCGAATAGTCCCGCGTGGAGCGAACCACTTTCGTTCACCAACCAATACAGGGTTTCGTCGGCCAACGAAAACAGCGGGCTCCGCAACGCACCGGCCAGGCTCAGCTCGTCGGCCACACTGACCACGGCCCGCAGCAAGTGCAGCACGTCGAAGATTTCCTGTTGGGCGTAAAAGGCGTGCCCGCCGGTCAAGTAGTACTCCAGCCCCTGCTCGCGGAGGGCCGACTCGTAAATCGCCACATCGCTCAAACTCCGCAGTAAGATCGCAATGTCACCGGGTCGCATCGCTCGGAGTTTGCCCGAGAGCGAATCTTCGTGCTTGGCACCGACCACAAGTGGCTCGCGACTGTCGATGAGTTCTGCCAGCCGCTGGGCAATGAACCGGGCTTCCAAGTACCGGGCGCGACCGCTTCCCCGATAGTGGATCGGGATCGTGGTGTCCTCGGGAGAATCCGTGGGTGCCCACAACAATTCCACTGCGGGGGTGGGCGTCTGTTGAGGCCGCAGCGGTCGCAAGGGTTCGTATTTTTCCTCGAAGGCATCGCAGAATAAGGCGTTCACAAAATCCAGCACAGCCCCCTGACTGCGGAAGTTGGTAGTCAACGAAAGTCGACTGGAATCTGGTAAGGTCTGTTGCAAGTCTTGGGAAACCCGAGGTTCGGCCCCGCGAAAGCGGTAGATCGATTGCTTGAAATCGCCGACCACGAAAAGGCCCTTGTCGGCCCAGTGGGGACCACAAAACGCCTGCACGATTTTTACCTGCAGGGGATCGGTGTCCTGAAACTCGTCGACCAACAGGAGCTTGGTATTCTGGATCAAGCGACGCTGTAAAGCGGCATTGGCCGGGTCCGTCAAAAGCTGGTGGGCTCGAATCATCAAGTCGTCGAACTCGAGCACGTTCTGGCGTTGTTTGGCAAGTTCAAAACAATCGGTCACATCGGCAGCCAGTTCCAGCAAGTCCAAGCCAGTGCGGGCGGCCTCTTCCAGATGTTCCCCATTCCAGGGACGAAACAGAATGCTTTTGTCGATCCAATCTCGAACTTCCTTGCACGTATCGCGAAAAGTTTCAAAAGCTGATTTATCAGCCCAATTGGCTTGTTTGGCGGCATTGCCTTGTACTCGGGCGAGTTGCCGAATTTCAACAAGCTGTTTTTGCGGATCGGTGCTTGCCGGCAGTGAGGTGAACAATTCGAGAAGTTGGTCGCACAGGGAACGCAATGCGGGAACGGCAGTCTGCGGCGAGCGGCAGATTTCGACCAATTGCCGTACGGCATCCTGTGCTAAAAATTCGTCGGTGGCCCGGGGAGCAATTGTCGTGCGTAAGAAGTTTTTCCAAGTGGCGATGAGGTCGGCAGGGGTTGCCGATCGCCAGCGCTGAGCCGCTTCAGTCGCCTCCTGCCCCACCAAGCGGGCTAGGTGTTCGCGGAGTCCGCTCAGTTTGAATCGCGTGGCAAGCTGGATGAGCCGCTCATCGCGTGCGAGCAACAATTGCCGCAGCCGGTCGTCGAGGGTTCTCAGCCGGAGCATGTCGGCGCTCGATTGGTCGAGTTGCTCGAAGCTGGGATCGAGGCGCGCCTCGACCGCATGGCTCCGCAACAGCCGCCCGCAGAAGGAGTGAATCGTGCTGATCTGAGCTGCATCGAGCGTCCGGAGCAAGCGCCGCCAGGCTTGCTGTTCACTCGCATCGGTGGACTCGGCAAGTCGCTCGAAGCAGCGGCGACGAATGCGGTCTCGCATTTCACGGGCGGCGGCATCGGTGAACGTGATTGCCACCAGCTCGGACAGTTCGGCAGTGGGTTCGAGAATGCGTGGATCGAGATGCGAGAGAAATCGCTCGGTGAGGACAAAGGTTTTCCCACAGCCAGCCCCCGCCGCCAGCGACACACTCCGATCATGGGCCGTCAGTGCGGCCTGTTGCTCGGTGGTGTATTTCAGGTTGGAGGATTGGGGATTCATTGGGCGTGGGCTTGATTAGAGAAACACGAGTCTCCGAGTCGTGCATTCACGAGTCGGAGACTCGTGTTACTCTGTGCGGAAACCAGGTTTTTTCCAGGCTGCGAATCTGAGCGATGCGGCAAAGCTTGCTGTAGTCGCAGGATTTGGTGCATTCGACGTTTTCGTTGTACACAGGAAATTCGCCGCCGCGGATTCCGTGAATGAGCAGTTCTACTTGTTCTGACAGCCCCTCTTGCAGATCGCGCCAGCGGGAAGTCGGTTCGAGTTTTCCTTTTTCGACTGCCCGGATTTCTAGCAGTCCGTCTTTCCCCGCAGCAAAGCCTTTGCCTTGGATGCTCCAATATCCGGTGGCCAGGGCGACGGCCTGCCGATCGGCCAACAAGAGCTCCTCGGCAGCGAGTGCGTAGAGGGGAAGTTGGAGTTGTTTCCCGGCGAGGATTTCGGCGTCCCCGAGTTTTACCGCTTGGCCCGACTTGTAATCGATGATGTTAAACACCGTGACTCCGCCGACTTTTCCCAGGTCGATCCGGTCGATCTGACCCGTGAGGCGGATTTTTTCGCTCTTCAAATCGAGGGTGAAGGGAACGGTTGTCGAAACCTGACCGGGCCCCTGAGCCCCCGTGTCGCGGGCCTTCGGTCCAAAGCGGACCTCGAAAAACGCGGGCTGCAAGGGTTCGTCCAACCTGGACCACCGTTGCCGATACTCGAGCTCTTGTTGGGCGTAACCGGGTGCCCAGGAAATGACCTCGCGGCGTTCGATTTCGCGCAAGTCATCTTCGAGTCCCGACAGGGGGGTCTGTTCGATAATTCTGCTGAGTGATTCTGTGAAGCGGTTCAAGAGGTCTGCCGCGGTCAGTTCTTCTTCAGTCGCGGCGTACTGGTCGTGGACACTGGCCAAAACTTGGTGCAACAGCGTGCCGCGGCGGAGGTGATCGCTGCGGAGGGCGATGTCTTCGAGTCGTTCGAGCTTCAAGAGCAGGGACGCGAAAAAACGGTAGGGGCACTCGGCGTAACGCTCCAATTGGCTCGGACTCCAGAGGTGCTCGCCATCGAATCTCCGGGCGAGCGCGCTGCGGATTTCGCCGCTGCCGAGGATTCCTTCGTAGGGTCCGAACGCATCGCGCGTGCTGCGCGAGCCGACGCACGCGATGCCGCGGAGGATCGATTCTGCAACGGTGCGCGAAGTCGCCAGCGATACCATGACCGACAAGGAGCGAACTTCTCCTTCGAGTGCCGCGGCGACGCTCGTGAGACGCCATTCACTTTGGCTGGAGGGGACTTCCCCAGGAGCAAACAGTTGCCCAATCGGCTCGGTGACTTTGGGAATCGCATCTGCCGAAAAACACCTTTCGACTTCGGTCAGGAGCGGACTGGGGTTGAGTGTTTGCCCTTTGTCGTCGATGGCTGGGTAGCTCAGGGTGAGGCTCTCACTGGCCCGAGTGACCATTTCATAAAAGAGCAGCATCGCATCGCTGGCTTGTTGTTCGAAGCTGGACTGAACATTCGTGGCCGGCGTGGCCGCCCAGTGTCGCACTTCCTGTTCACTGTAGAGCCGCCCCGCGCTCTCGACGCTAGAAAACGATTCCTCCGTCAAGCCCGCCAGAAACAAATGTTTGACCGACAAGTTGCGGGCCCCCTCGGCCGACAACACCCGCACCCTCCCCACGGCATCGCCACCGGCAGGAATTTGCACTTCCTCGGCAAGGGATTGCAACAGAGTGAGAATCTCCTGGCGATCGAGTTCGACAGTAGTGGCGTCGAGCGGTTGATCGATGATGAGCGTCCGCGCAAGGGCCTGCCGCAGCAGTCGCCAGTGGGGATCGTCGCGTGCAATTCCGGCCAGCGCAACCAGTGCCGACAACTGTTCGATCCAGTCGTCCAGTGCTGCCCGCAAAGGTAATCTCGCAAACAGTTTTTCCAAGCGTTCCAATCCGGGAAGCGCACGTCGGGCGTCGTGTCCCATGTGCCGGTGGTCCGACGTTTCCGATTCGCCTTCGTCGGTGCTTACCACTTGGGCCCAATGGCGGATTTGAGCCATCAACAGTGTGGAGCTAGCAGGGAGTTGTGCCCGGCGGATGCAGCGCTCGACGGCGTGTCGTTGTTCGAGCGCCGACACCTCAGGGGACCCACCTATTGCCTCGGACAGGTTTTTATTTCCCAGCACTTTCAGCAGCAACTCGAAGGGCCAATCCTCGATTGCAAGTCGCAACAGATCGAACACCAGCCGTGCCACGGGTGTGGCCGAGAGTCGTTGGCGGTGGTCGATGAGCAGGTCCAGTCCGTAGTCTCGCGCGATTTCTGCCAACCGCGGAGCCACTTCGGAAAGCGTGCGAAACACGATGGCAATGTCATCCGACTTCGCTCCCCCAGTGGCGAGCAACCGTTTCACCCGTCGGGCGATTTCGCGGATCTCGCTCTGCACACCGTTAGCAGCGAAAATCTGGAGCCCGGTCGCGCGGGTGTCCAACTCGGGACTCGTGGGGGTTTCCCGAAAAAGTTCGCGTTCGAGTCGCACGAGGCCGGGTGCCTGAAAATGGCTCCCCTCGTGCGCGACCAACTCAGCACCGGGCGCGGTTCGCAGCAGCAGGTCGCGTGTTTGTGAGGTTCGCGTGAACAGGAATTCCCGCCCCGCGTCGGGTTCCGAATTTTCCACTCGAGCAGCCAGCAGCGACACGACCAACTCTTCGCACCGGTTGGCAAGCAGTCCCAGGATATCGTGTTGCGCGGCGGTGAAATCCGTTTGGAGGATGTCGCCGACTAGCGACCCCGGCGCCCCCGGTTGGGCGTCAATAGGCCTGATCAGGTCTATTTCGCTTCAAACGCGAAAACAGCATCTCTCCCGCGCCAACGGGAGACCCAGCAATGATCCACATCATCACCGCAGAAAACCGCCACCTCTATCGCCATGCGCTGATGGAGATGCACATCCAGCGCAAGCAGGTGTTCATTGACGAGTTGGGCTGGCCGCTGAACGCCGACAGCGGCATTGAGATCGATTCCTATGACAGCGAAGATGCGGTCTATCTGATCGAGGCCGATGCGCCGCGCGCGCCTGTCACAGCGTCTGCGCGCCTGTTGCGGACCGATCGTCCGCATCTGCTCGGAGAGCG